>JBKOWC010000218.1:0-10222 GCA_046724215.1 Pseudomonadota bacterium
GGCGGCGGCCGAGCGCGTCTTCGGCGCGCTGGCCGAAGGCGGCCAGGTCCGCATGCCGCTCGCAAAGACCTTCTTCTCGCCGCGCTTCGGGATGGTCGCCGACCGCTTCGGCGTCGGCTGGATGGTCATCGTGCAGCCTCGGTGAGGGCGCCATCGTCAGGTTCTCGTAGGGGCGGGTGTAAGACCCGCCCCTACAATGACGCACAGGGCTGTCGATTCCGCTCCGCCTCGTTCGTCGCACTGGTTGAGCGGGCTTCCGGCCCGCTCGAACCGGAAGGAGAGACACGATGCGATTCATGATGCTGATGATTCCCAAGGGCTACGAGACGGCGGCGCCGGGCACCATGCCGGAGGATGCCGAAAGGATCGGCTCGATGATGAAGTACAACGAATCCCTGCAGAAGGCGGGCGTGCTGCTGGCGCTCGACGGCCTGCATCCGCCCTCGATGGGTGCCCGCATCTCGTTCAAGGGCGGCAAGCCCAAGGTGACCGACGGTCCCTTCGCCGAGGCCAAGGAGGTGCTCGGCGGCTATTGGGTGATCGACGTCAAGTCGCGCGACGAGGCGATCGCGTGGGCCAAGCTCTGCCCGGCGACGGACAACGAGGTCATCGAGGTGCGCCAGGTGCAGGAGGTGGCGGATTTCCCGGCCGCCGTGCGGAAGCTGGTAGAGAAGCTGCCGGATCTGCCGGTGAAGTCCGCGCCACGCAAGGGCGCGTGACGGATACGAAGACGCGAAGGAGGGGTCATTGACGAAGCCCATCGACGGCAGGAAGCGCTGGCTCGCCCTCATCGTCCTCTGTCTCGGGGACCTGATGATCGTCCTCGACACGACGATCGTGAACGTGGCCCTGCCGTCGATCCGGGCGGATCTCGGCTTCACCCAGACCGCGCTCGTCTGGGTCGTGAATGCCTACATGCTCACCTTCGGCGGCTTCCTCCTGCTGGGCGGGCGGCTGGGCGACCTCTTCGGCCACCGCCGCCTGTTCCTGCTGGGGATCACGCTCTTCACGCTGGCCTCGCTCGCCTGCGGGCTGGCGACGGCGCAGGCGCCGCTGATCGTGGCGCGGGCCGTGCAAGGGCTCGGCGGCGCCGTCGTCTCGGCGGTAGCGCTCTCGCTCATCATGATGCTGTTCACCGAGGCGGCCGAGCGGGCGAAGGCGATGGGCATCTTCGGCTTCGTCATGTCCGGCGGCGGCTCGATCGGCGTGCTGCTCGGCGGCCTGCTCACGGATACGCTCAACTGGCACTGGATCTTCCTGGTCAATCTGCCGATCGGCGTCGCCGTGTTCGCGCTCTGCCTAGTCCTGCTGCCGCCCGCCCGCGCGACCGCGGCGACAGCGCGTCTCGACGTCGCCGGCGCCGTCACGGTGACGCTGTCGCTCCTGCTCGCCGTCTACGCGATCGTGAACGGCAACGAGGCTGGTTGGACTTCGCTGCAGACGCTGGGGCTGCTCATCGCGGCGGCGGTTCTCCTTGCGGTCTTCCTCGGCATCGAGGCGACGGTGAGCGCGCCGCTGATGCCGCTCGGCCTCTTCCGGCTGCGCAACGTCTCGACCGCGAACGTCGTCGGCGTCCTCTGGGCGGCGGCCATGTTCGCCTGGTTCTTCATCTCGGCACTCTACCTGCAGCTCGTGCTCGGCTACAGCCCGATGCAGGTCGGGCTCGCCTTCCTGCCGTCGAACCTGATCATGGGCGCCTTCTCGCTCGGCCTGTCGGCAAAGATGGTCATGCGCTTCGGCATCCGGCTACCGCTGGCGGGGGGACTGTTCCTCGCCGCGGCCGGGCTCTCGCTCTTCGCGCTGGCGCCGGTCGACGGAAATTTCATCGCCCACGTGCTGCCCGGCATGGTCCTGCTCGGCCTCGGCGCCGGCATGGCCTTCAATCCGGTGCTGCTCGCCGCCATGAGCGACGTCGCGCCGAGCGAGTCGGGTCTGGCCTCGGGCGTCGTCAATACCGCCTTCATGATGGGCGGGGCGCTCGGCCTCGCCGTGCTCGCCAGCCTCGCCGCCGCGCGCACCAACGATCTCATGGGGGCCGGAGCGAACGCGCCCACCGCGCTCACGGGTGGCTACCATGTCGCTTTCGCCATCGGCGCCGCCTTCGCGGCCGGGGCGGCCGTGCTGGGCGCCGTGCTCCTGCGCCCGGGGCATGCGGCATCGCGACAAGAGCCCGCCTCGGCCACGGCGTAGACCGAGCGACGGCCTCGACCGCTGCGGGAGGGGATGCTTTAACTGGCAGCCGTGACGGCTGCCGATACCCATCGCACCATCGACGCGGTCTGGCGGATCGAGGCGCCGCGGCTCATCGCCGGCCTCGCGCGGATGCTGCGCGACGTCGGCCTCGCCGAGGAGCTGGCACAGGACGCGCTCGTCGCCGCGCTCGAGCGCTGGCCGGAAACGGGCGTGCCCGACAATCCGGGCGCCTGGCTCATGGCCACGGCGAAGCGGCGCGCGATCGACCGGCTGCGCCGGCACAAGCTGCTCGCCCGCAAGCATGAGGCGCTGGGCCGCGAGCTCGAGATCCAGCAGGAGCTGGAAGCGCCCGACCGCGACGCGGCGCTCGACGACCACATCGGCGACGACCTGCTCGGCCTCATCTTCACGGCCTGCCATCCGGTGCTGTCGACGGAGGCGCGCGCGGCGCTCACGCTGCGCCTGCTCGGCGGACTCACGACCGAGGAGATCGCGCGCGCCTTCCTGGTGCCGGAGCCGACCATCGCGCAGCGCATCGTCCGCGCCAAGCGGGCGCTCGCCAAAGCGCGGGTGCCGTTCGAGGTGCCGCGCGGCGCCGACCTCGCGGCGCGGCTTTCGTCGGTGCTCGAGGTCGTCTACCTCATCTTCAACGAGGGCTATGCGGCGACCGCCGGCGACGACTGGATGCGGCCGGCGCTCTGCGAGGAGGCGCTGCGCCTCGGCCGCATCCTTGCCGGACTGGCGCCGAGCGAGCCGGAGGTGCACGGCCTCGCGGCGCTGATGGAGATCCAGGCCTCGCGCATGGGCGCGCGCACCGGGCCGGCGGGCGAGCCGGTGCTGCTGCTCGACCAGGACCGCGCGCGCTGGGACCAGCTTCTCATCCGGCGGGGGCTCGCGGCGCTCGCGCGCGCCGAGGCGCTGGGCGGGGCGCAGGGTACTTATGCGCTGCAGGCGGCGATCGCGGCCTGTCACGCCCGCGCGCGCACGGCGGCGGAAACCGACTGGCCGCGCATCGCCGCGCTCTACGAGGCGCTCGCCCGGCTGGCGCCGTCGCCGGTCGTCGAGCTGAACCGGGCCGTGGCGGTGGCGATGGCGTTCGGCCCGGCGGCGGGCCTTGCGGTCGTCGACGGCCTGACGGCGGAGCCGTCGCTCAGGGGCTATCACCTGCTGCCGAGCGTGCGCGGCGATCTGCTGGTCAAGCTCGGCCGCCACGCCGAGGCGCGCGCCGAATTCGAGCGCGCGGCGGCACTCACCCGCAACGCCCGCGAGCGCAAACTCCTGCTCGAGCGCGCCGCCGCCTGTGCCCGCCAGCCGGCGCCTTCCAAGTGATGATCGTTCTCCGCCACCTCTTGTGATTCCCCCGCGAAAGCGGGGGTCCAGGACAAGTGACGTGCGTCGGCCCCTGGACCCCCGCTTTCGCGGGGGAGTCACGAGAAGAAGGGCGGACGATTTCAAGTCTACAGCACGACCTCGATGACGCACGGACCTCGGATCGCGTAACCGGCATCGATGGCGCGCGACAGCTCGTCCATCGTACCGGCGCGGAAGGCCTCGACGCCGAAGCCCTTGGCGAGGGAGAGCCAGTCGATGTCGGGGCGGCCGATGTCGAGCAGGGAGGATGCGACGGGGCCGATGTTGGTGGCGCCGACGTTCTGCATCTCGTTGCGCAGGATCTGGTAGCTGCGGTTGGCGAAGACCAGCGTCAGGATGTTCAGGTTCTCGCGCGCATGCGTCCAGAGCGACTGCGGCATGTAGAGCCCGCTGCCGTCGCTCTCGAGGCAGACGACCTTGCGGTCGGGACAGGCGACGGCGGCCCCCAGCGCCACCGGCATGGCGTAGCCGATCGAACCGCCGGTGCCGATGATCCAGTCGTGCGGCGGGGCGGTCTTCGTGGCGGCCAGGAACGCGCGGCCCGTGGTGATGGATTCGTCGACCACGATGGCGTTTTCCGGCAGTGTCGCGGCGAGCAGCGCGCCGAGCTTCTCCGGTGTGATGGAGCCGGTCGGCCGCGCCGGCCGCTCCATGCGGGGAACGGGCGCTACGGCTTTCGCGGCGCCCAGGGCGTCGACCAGCGCTTCGAGCGCGTAGACCACGTCCTGCTCGGCCCGGGCGAGCTCGTGAATCCGCGTGCCCGGCCGGAAGAGCGTGCTCTGCTTGTCCGGGTAGGCAAAGAAGGCGACCGGCGCCTTGGCGCCGACCAGGATGAGGTTGCGGACGTCCTGCAGGGCCGCGATGGCCTGGTCGACGGGATAGGGGATGCGTTCGACGGGGACGCGGCCGGCGCCGCGCGTGATGCGCGCGGTGAGGGTGGGGGCCAGGAGCCGTGCCCCGGTGGCCGCCGCGATCTTGCCGGCGAGGGCCAGCGGCGCCTCGCGAGTCGCGCGGGCCCCCAGGATGAGCGCGACGCTCTCGCCGGACTTCAGAATCTGCGCGGCGGCCGCGACGGCGGCGTCGCTCGGGCGCGCCCCCTGGATGTCGGCCCGTGGCACGGTCGCCGGGCTCGACCTTTGCGGCGACACCTCGTTCCAGGCTGCATCGGCGGGCAGGATGAGGCAGGCCACGCGTCCAGGGGCGCCTAGCGCCGCCGCCACCGCCGCGGCGCCGTCGGCCGCCAGCGTATCGGCACTGGGCGAGGTGCGCACCCAATGGCTGAAGGGCCGCGCCGCGCCTTCGATGTCGGAGGTGAGGGGCGCATCGAGGTGCCGGTGATAGGTCGCGTGGTCGCCGATGACGTTGACGATCGGCGAGTATGCCCGCACGGCGTTGTGCAGGTTCGACAGGCCGTTGGCGAGGCCGGGCCCGAGGTGGAGCAGCGTGCAGGCCGGCCGGTCCAGCATGCGGGCGTAGCCGTCGGCCGCCCCCGTGACCACGCCTTCGAAGAGGCCGAGGATGCCGCGCATGCCCTCGACCCGGTCGAGCGCCGCCACGAAGTGCATCTCCGAGGTGCCGGGATTCGCGAAGCAGACCTCGACATGATTCTGCCGCAGGGTGGTGAGCAGGCTTTCAGCGCCGTTCATGGGATTTCGAGACCGTGGCGGGTGCATCAGGAAGGCTGATGCCTTCATAGAGGACACCGGCGCGGCGCCGTCAACCGCCCTATGGTTGCATCAGTTGCTATGCGCAGGCCAAGTCCCGATCGCCGCTGCTGCGATGATCAAGGCTGCCCCCACCAGAAACGATGGGGTCACGGCGGCGAGCCCGAGAACCACGAGCAACAGCGTTGCCACCAGCGGTGTTCCATAGGCCAGGATTGACAGCGTACGTGCGTCACCCCGTGATACACCGTAGTCCCAGGCAGCATTCGCCAAACCCATGGGAGCGATGCCGAGCGCGACGATCGCGCCGAACTGAACCGCCGACATGGGATGTGTTGGCTCAAATTGAACATGAAGAGCGAAGCACAAGATCGCTGCGATGAGGCTGTAGATGCCGACGGCGTCGGAGCCGGCGCGATGGTCAATCATTCGATAGACCGTGTAGCTCGCCCACGACAAGCCGGCGAGCAAAGCGCACCCGATCCCGATAAAGTCGAAGCTGATCGCGCCAAATGGATCGATGACCAACACGGCGCCGACCAAGCCGAGGAGAACGGCGATGCCGTGCCGGAAGTGCAACCGCTTGAGACCAAGGGCTCCCGCGAGGACGATTGCCATCATCGGCCACAAATACGCAATGGCACTCGCTTGGGCCGGGGAGATGCGTGTGATCGCGACGAAGTTGAACGCGTTGGTCCCCAGTATTCCGATCACGCCCGCAACCAATAGTCCGAGGGATCGGGGGACCATGCCCCGGAGGTTCTCGCCGCGCAGCACTCGCAGACAGGCGAGGCAGAGAAAGCCAACCGCCATTCCAATGGCCAGCGTCTGAAAAGTTGGCGTGGGGAAAGCGAGGACGGCCAGCGACGGCCACACAGCCCACAAGAACACCGACGAAGACCCGATCAAGGTCGCTTGCGCGGGACTGGGTCGCCAAGGGCTTGATGAGCCTGGCGTCCGATATTCTGAAAACAGCTCGAGCGCGGGCGTCATTCGGACAACCTCGATGGTCGCCGCTCATACTACCGGCAAGGCATCGACAACGAAAGACCGGTTCCGGCGTGGAGCTGCCAAGGATGCCATGGCGGACCGGTTGGGTGTCGCATAGCCCGGAGTATGACTCCGACCCCTATTTCGTACAGGGTCGTTCACTTGGCAGGCGGCTCGATGGTGACGCCGTATTTCCTGGCGATGGCCGCCAGCTTCCCGATTTCCGTCGCGCCTGCCCCGGTGGCCGCGTCAAGTTCGGCGAACATCTGATCGAGGCCGCAGCTCGGCGCGCTCAGGATCAGGACACGCGCGGGCTGCTCGCCGACATTGCGGATGGCATGCCGCCGGCCGCGGGCGCCGAAGACGAAGCCGCCCGGCGGGACGCGACGGGGCGCCGGCTCGCCTTCGAATTCAACGAGGAGCTCGCCGCTCAGGACGTAGAAGGATTCGTCCTCCCGGGTATGCGTATGCGGCGGCGCGCCCGCGCCCGGCGGAACGACGGCTTCCCATAGCGAGAAGGATCCTCGCGTTTCGGTGCCCGTCGCCTTGTAGATATGGGTGACGCCCAGCACGTTGAGAGTCGACCCGGCCCCGGGATCGCGCACGAACGGTGCGGCTGCGTTGGTGTCCA
Source organism: Pseudomonadota bacterium (assembly GCA_046724215.1). Classification (GTDB taxonomy): domain Bacteria; phylum Pseudomonadota; class Alphaproteobacteria; order Dongiales; family Dongiaceae; genus JBKOWC01. Next base: position 6,850 of record JBKOWC010000218.1, read on the forward strand.
TCGTCGATCTCCTTCGCTGTGGTCCGAATGATACCCACACGTCGGTCTTGCCGGCCCGCCGATTAGCCGGAATTGCGTGGACAGACTGTCTTGATTTCAGGATAATCGATCGATGGATCCGCTCGATGGCATTGCTGCATTCGCGCGCGTCGTGGACAGCGGAAGCTTCTCGGCCGCGGCGCGTCGGCTGCAGATCTCCAAATCGGCAGTGAGCGCCCATGTGCAGCGGCTCGAAGAGCGTCTGGGCGTTCGCCTTCTCCACCGCACGACGCGGCGCCTCTCGGTGACCGAGGCGGGTGCCGCCTACTATCGCCACTGCGCGCGCATCCTCGCCGAGGCCGAAGCGGCCGAGCAGGCGGCGGGCGCGCTCCAGCGCGAGCCACGCGGCACGCTGCGCATTTCGGCGCCCGACAGCTTCGGCTGGATGCACGTGGCGCCGGCGATCCCGGCGTTCCTCAGGCGCTACCCCGACCTCGGCGTCGACATTTCTCTAAGCCCGACGCACGTGAATCTCGTCGACGAAGGGCTCGATCTGGCGATCCGCATCGGCGTGCTCGAGGATTCCCCCTTGGTCGTGCGCAAGCTCGCGCCATCCCGGCTCGTCCTCTGTGCCGCGCCAGCCTATCTCAGGGAGCGCGGAGCGCCGCGCGAGCCGGGTGAGCTTGCCAGACACAATTGCCTCTGCACCACGCTGTTGCCCTGGGGCGACGAATGGCGTCTGGTCGGCAAACGCGGCGAGGTGCGCGTGGCCGTGGGTGGCAACGTCCGCAGCAACAATGCGGAAATGCTGCGCGCGGCGACGCTTGATAACATGGGCATCGCGGTGTTGCCGAGCTGGGCGGTGTCCGAGGCGCTCCGCACCGGCGCCTTGCGACGCGTGCTTGAGGCTTGGGAACCTCCGGCCACCACGATATATGCCGTCTACCCCGGCAACCGACTCATGTCGATGAAGGTCCGCGCTTTCGTCGACCATCTCGCCCGCTGCTTCGGGCGCACGCCTTACTGGGATGACGGCCTCTGACCGAGATGTCCGGCCGGCCCCAGCGGGCGCTCGCCCTTGATGGTGGTGCGGTGCATGAGGCGGCGCTGGCCGTCGTAGTCGTTGATGGCGTAGTGCATGGCGCAGCGGTTGTCCCACATCGCGAGGTCGCCGGTGCGCCAGCGCAGGCGGCAGGTGAATTCCGGGCGGATCGCGTGGCGGTAGAGGAACTGCAGGATCGGCCGGCTCTCGGATTCGGTCATGCCCTCGAAGCGGGTCGTGTAGATCGAGTTGACGAAGAGCGCCTTGCGGCCGGTCCGTGGATGGACGCGCACCACGGGATGGGCGATCTCGCGGTCGGCCGCGGGATCGTTGCGCTCGATGCCGATGGAGCGGGATACCTTCAGGTCCTTCGGCAGGCCGTTGATGCCGTAGGGGCGGCCGGCATGCATGGCGTTGAGGGGATCGAGCATGCGTCGCATGCCCTCGGAGAGCGCCTCGTAGGCGAGGTACATGTTGGCGAAGAGCGTATCGCCGCCGTGGCTCGGGACCTCGCGAGCGTAGAGGACGGAGCCGAGCGGCGGCTCGTCGAGGAAGCTGAAATCGGAATGCCAGGCGTTGCCGAAGGTGCTGATGTTGCGCTCGTCGGCCTCCTTCAGCACGGCGATGATGTCGGGATGCTCGTCCATGTGTTTGATGTAGGGCGAGCTGGTGAGCGGCCCGAAGCGGCGGCTGAAGGCGACGTGCTGCTCCGGCGTCAACGTCTGGTCGTGGAAGAAGAGGACGAGGCGGTCATGGAAGGCGCGCTCGATGGCGGCGAAGGTGGCGTCGTCGAGCGGGCGCGCCAGGTCGATGTCGTAGATGTCGGCGCCGAGCGCGCCGGCCATGGGGCGGATGTCGATCAATCGGTCGTCGTTGCGCATGCGCCTGACTATAGGCGAGGAACGTCGGATGCCAAGGGCCTTCAGACCGTGGCGTCCAGCACGATGTCGAAGGTGCCCTTGAGGGCGTTGGCTTCGAGCTCCGGCGCCGCCATCAGTGGGACGGTGACGCGGTCGCGCGCGGTCACGTCGATCGCGTTATAGATCATATCCGTGGCGTTGCGCGGATCGCCGGCCACGTACATCTGCGTCACCAGCTTGTCGAAGCTGCGGCCGCTGACGGCGAAATGGATGTGCGGCGTGCGGCCGGGATAGGGCACCGGTCGGATCGTGCGGAAGCGGTAGGCGCCGTCGGTCGCCGTCAGGGTCTGGCCGTAGCCCTGGAAGCCCTCGTCGCGCGGGCGGCCGCTGCTGTCGCGCGGATGCAGGTAGCGGCCGTTGGCGTCGCACTGCCAGATCTCGATGCGGGCACCGGCGACCGGGAGGCCGTTCCGGTCGAGCAGCCTGCCGATGACGTGGGTCACCGTGCCGAGCGCCGCATGCGGCTCGCCCGTCACCTGCACGAGGTCGTTGTCGGAATCGGGCGGCAGCTTCGGCGCATAGAACGGTCCTTCGGTCTGCGGCGGAGTCGGCAGCAGCGCGGCGCGCGCACGCGACGACAGCACGCCGGAGGCCGCGGCGGCGGCAATTCCGTGCAGCAGGTGTCGTCGGGTGGAGGTCATGGCGGATGAACCGGGACGCCGTCGAGCGGTGGCTCCAGATATGTGCGCGGCGCGCGCCGAACGCAACCCGCGCGTGTCGAAATCCCGATGCAGGCGATCAGCCCTCGGTGTCTGCCTGCCCGTCCGGCGTTGCGGGAGCCGTGTCGAAGCGGCTCAGGCACTGACCCAACTTCGCACCCAGCTCGTTGACATCCGGCGACGTGATCAGGCTGTAGTGATCGCCCGGACAATCGAAGGTAAGAAATTCGCCCTTGATCAGCCGCGGCCAGCCGCGCTTGAAGTCGCCGGCCTTGGTGCGCAGGAGCGGCTGGAACAGGGCGACCGCGCCCGGATAGGGCGGCGTCTTGTAGCCGAGAACGGCGCGATCGAGAGGCTCCCGGAATTCCTGCCGATGGCGCGGCGTCGTCAGGCGCGCGCGGCCGCGGCGCAGCAGATCCAGCACATACGACCAGCGCGCGATGCCGCGCCGGCTGATCATCTGCGCAACGTGATGCCGCAGCCGGCTGCGGTCGATGTTGGACCGCCACTGCGCCGGGTTCGGTGCATCGATCATGACCAGCAGGGGCACATCCTGGCCCTCCGCCATCAGTTGCAGCGCCGCTTCGTAGGCCGCGATGCCGGCGGCGCAGTAGCCGCCGAGGTAGTAGGGGCCGCTCGGTTGCGCCGAGCGAATGGCCTGCAGATACAAGGACGCGATGTCGGCAAGCGACGGCGATCGGCCGAGCTGGCCCAGCTCTTCCTGAGCGAAGGAGACGCTCACCACCGGCTGGTCGCTGCCCATGGTCTGTGCG
>JBKOWC010000274.1:0-9077 GCA_046724215.1 Pseudomonadota bacterium
GCCGTCGAAGGAGCGTCGTCACGGTCGCCGGGCGGTCGTCGAGAAGGGGCGTGACAGGTCGACGGGCCGACGCACGCCATCGCCACGCTTCGGGGTCGCCCCTGTCATCGGCGGGTTGGCGGTCGTCGCCCTTCTCGCCGCCGCCGGGTACTGGTTCATTCTGCGACCCGCGGAGCAAACGGCGCCCACAACGGCGGCGTCGACGGGACCGACCGCGCCCGCGCCGCCGCCGGCCACCGGTGGCAACCAGACCGCCTCGGCTGCGCCTTCCGGGTCCCCTGCGGCAGCGACGACGGGGGAAACGGCGCAGGATTTCATCAACGCCTTGAAACCGAATCAGTCTCCGGATCAGCCCGTGTCGGGCCCGGGTACGACCGCGGCATCGTCCAATTCACCGCCGGCTGCCACCACGTCGCCGGCCGCGTCGGTCACGGCGACGGCAGCGCCGGATGGCGGCCAGACCGCACCCTCCGGCGCCGGCCAGCCATCGTCGACCGCACCGACCGTGTCAGGTACGGGGGGCGCGGCGTTGCAGCCGGTCTCGAACCCGCCGACAACCGGGCAGCCATCGGCGCCGGCTGAAGCGACGAGCACTGCGGGGTCCGGCACCGTCGGCCAGGATACGGTCGGCGCGACGGCCTCAGCACCGGCGGCGCCGGAGACAGGCGCTGATGCGGCGGCCACGACGGCCGCCGCGCCTCCGGCGAATGGCGCCGGCCCCACGGCTGCCGTGGACGCAGCGGCCCCCACGGCGCCGGCAGGCACCCAGACGGCCATGCTGCCGGTGCCGCCGGGCGTTTCCAGGCTGGCGGCCGATGCGCGGCGCGCCGTCCAGGACCTGTCCTGCGCGCGCGTCCGCGTCGACGTGGCGCAGAACGGCGACGCATCAGCGTCCGGCTATGTCGCTACGGAGGCCGACCGGAAGCGCGCGATGGCCGACATTGCCGCCGTCCCCGGCATCGGCCAGGTCGCAAACAGCGTCGCGGTGATGAAATGGCCGCTGTGCGAAGCGCTCGGCGTGCTCGACGACCAGGCGACGACAGGGCCCGACCAGCCCGCTGCTCCGCGCCTCGATCCCGGCGGCACGGCGGGCACGTATCGGGAAGGCGATCACCTGAAGATCGGCGTCACCGCAACCGCGGCCTATGACGGCTACCTCTACGTCGACTACGTCGATGCGGCAGAACACTATGTCGTCCACTTGTTGCCCAACGAACTGCGGCCGGACAATCGGGTCAAGGCGGGACAGCAGGTGGTGATCGGCACCCTGCCGGAGGAAATGAAGAACTACACGGTGTCCCCACCCTTCGGCACCAACATGATCGTCGCCCTGTCCAGCCCGCGCCCGCTGTTCAACGGACGGCGCGCCCTCCTCGAGCAGGCCGACGACTATCTGCCGGCCCTGCGCGATGCGCTCAAGTCCATGGTCGGCCAACTGGGCCGGGAGAAGCTGCTGGCCGCGTCGACCAGCGTGACGTTCAAGCCGCGTTGAGCAGGATCGAGTCGAAGCGGCCACGCTTGCGCCTCGCCAGCCGCTCTTGCGAGCGACAGGTATCGAGCGGCGCCGCAGCCTGCGCGATGCCGCCCCTTGCTGATTACGCAAACCTTTACGCAAAGCAGCGGATTCTTCTTGACGGGGTAGGAGCGATCGCCTAAGATCCAGTAATGGTTGGATGGAGTCGCGCGTCCGGAAACGGGCGGCGGCTCCATCGGCGTTTTGGGCCGCTGTGCACGGCGGCCTGGGCCGAGCGAGACGGCCCCGCGGCGTCGCGTCGTTCGATGCGCCGCCGGCGACTTTCGTTCCGGCGTCGACTGCCACCGGCCCCGCCCGACAAAGGCCGCCAAGAGCCCGCGGGGTCGGGTTCATGGACTGCGGGATCCAACCCGCACAGCCGTCGCGCGCGTCCGCTTCGTTGCTGCCCTCGCCCGGACGGCGCGGCTTACAAATCAAGGGACCGGCTTGCGCCGGTCGTCTTGCGGGCAGCCATGGCCGGTAGATCCCGGTCCTCATGCACGTGCGAAATGACGCATCCCGCGGTTAAGCCGGGCACCAGCGGCCGTCCTCGTCAGACGGCCGGGAGCTCCCCCGGCTGCCGCCATTTCCCGCCGCAAGGCGAGACCACAGAATAGTGAGACCCCGATGCCCCCGTAACGAGAATCGTCGGGCGCGATCGCCCGCGCACGTCCTCGCCGTCGCGCGTGCCAACGCAAATGCGGCAGCTACCTCTGTCGTTTACCATCAGCGGGGCGGCAACTTGTGACAAGCGACACAGCCGAAATCCGCCGACTGCGCTATTCTAGCCGGCAGTTCGCGGCCGTTGGATGCGGGTGACCCGGCGGCCGATGTGAAGGTCTTGCCGCGCCGCCCGCCGGTTTGTGGTAGATTCACGGCAATCGATGCGAACAGCGGCCTCGGCGCGAGGCCTGGGAATGGGTGTGGCGATGAATGGTAAATCTCGTGATCGGCGAGGGACGGCGGGCACCGGCGGAAAGCTCTTCCGCCGATCGGTCCTTGCCCTCGGGCTGGCGGCCGCGCTGGCGCAATCCGGTGCCGGTCTCCGAACCGTCCAGGCGGCGACGCAGAACGCCGATCAGTTCCTGATCGTCGACTGCCTCCTGCCCGGCAAGATCAAGCAGCTCGGCACGCAGGTGACCTATGTCGGCGCCCGCCAGGCGGTGCGCACGACGGCCAGCGATTGCGGCATCCGGGGCGGCGAATACACCTCCTACGACCGCGCCGACTATGGTACGGCGCTGCAGGTCTGGCTGGCGCCCGCGCAGGCCGGCGATCCGAAGGCGCAGACCTATGTCGGGGAAATCTACGAGAAGCAGAACGATTTCGGGTCGGCTGCCCAGTGGTACCAGAAGGCCGCGAACCAGGGCTACGCGCCCGCGCAGATCGATCTCGGCAGTCTCTACGAGCAGGGCAAGGGCGTACCCAAGGATCCCAAGCTCGCCCTCGACTGGTATCGCAAGGCCTCCGGCGTCACGGATGTCGCGCTGCAATCCGCGACGCCCGCGGTTACAGCGCCGCCCAAGACGACCGGCGCGACGACGCCGGCTTCCGATGCCGAGACGAAACAGCTGAAGGCGCAGGTCTCGGCGCTGAAGAAGCAGCTCAATTCGCAGGCGAAACAGATCGACACGCTGCAGAAGCAGAAGCAGCAGCTCGAGGACCAGCTGCAGCAGAAGCAGAGCAAGGCCGACGTCGAGCATAAGCAGGTCGACGTGGCCGATGCGCAGCTCACGCAGCAGAAGGCGGCGCTCGATGCTCAGAAGCAGAAGCTGGCGGCGGACCAGGCGGCCTTTGAGCAGCAGAAGGCGCAGGCAGCATCCGATCAGGCGAAACAGCAGGATCTGCAGAAGCTGGCGGACGATTTGAAGGCGCAGCAGCAGAGACTCGCCGACCGCGAGGCGCAGATCGCGGCGCAGAAGGCAGAGGTCGAGAAGAAGAAGCTGGAAGTCGCGCAGCTCGATGCCGACATCGACCGCTTGAAGCAGGAGCAGGAAAAGCAGGCCACGCAGATCACCCAGAAGCAACAGGCGGCCGAGGGCCCGGTCATCGAGATTCTCGATCCCAAGGTCACGGTCACGCGCGGCCTGCTCTTCGCCGAGACGAAGCCCGACGTGTCGACGCGGACGATCGTCGGCCAGGTCACGGCGGCCGCCGGCCTCCTGTCGCTGACCGTGAATGATCGCACCCTGAACGCCGACAAGAAGGGCATGTTTCAGGCCGACGTGCCGCTCGACCATGACGGCACCAAGGTGACGGTCGTCGCCGTCGATCAGGCCGGCAAGCGCGGCACGCTCGATTTCCTGCTGAAGCCGGAGGAGACGCGCGGGACGACCGGCGGAACGCTCGTGCAGGGTCAGCCTGACAATGGCGAGCCGGCGGTGATTCCGGTCCCGAGCGTCGATTTCGGCAAATACTACGCGCTCGTCATCGGCAACGACGCCTATCAGCAGCTGCCGAAGCTCTCGACGCCGATCGCCGACGCCGAGGCCGTCGGCCAGGTGCTGCAGAGCAAGTACGGTTTCAACGTGACCCTGCTCAAGGACGCCAACCGCTACGCCATTCTCGAAGCGCTCAACAAGATGCGCGAGCAGCTGACCGAGAACGACAATCTTCTCATCTATTACGCGGGTCACGGTGAGCTCGACAAAGTCAACCAGCGCGGCAACTGGCTACCGGTCGATGCCGAACCGAACAGCTCGGCCAACTGGATTCCGACCTATCAGGTGACTGACATCCTCAATCAGATGAGCGCGCGGCATGTGCTGATCGTCGCCGATTCCTGCTATTCGGGCGTGCTCACGCGGTCGGCGCTGACGCGGCTCGAGGCCGGCAAGTCGCCGGAGGCTTGGACCAACTGGGTCAAGCTGATGGTCGGCAAGCGGTCGCGCACCGCCCTGACATCGGGCGGCCTCGAGCCGGTGCTCGATGCCGGGGCCGGTGGTCACTCGATCTTCGCCAAGGCGCTCGTCGACGCGTTGCAGAAGAACGCAGGCGTCATCGAAGGCCAGAAGCTGCACGAAGCGATCGCCAGCAGCGTCGCCTATGCCGCCGGATCATTCAATGTCGACCAGGTTCCCGAGTACGCGCCGATCAAGTCGGCCGGCCACGAGGCCGGCGACTTCTTCTTCGTGGCGCGCTGACGCCGAATCTAAGGTGGAGCCGGGCTAGTTCGCCGACGTCGTGGCGGTGATCGGGTCGCCGCCGCGCGCCGTGCAATCCGAAGGATCCAGCGTCACGGCGCGTTTCGGCGTCACCAGGGCCTGACCGCCGAAGCTGTGAATCTGGCCTGGCAGCAGGCAGTTCGGCGCTGTCGCAACCTCGACGACAGGCGCGGACGGCGCCGCCGCGACGGCGATCGCCGGCGGATTGCCGTGCTCGGAGGCGGCAATGGCGCTGCCCGTTGCAAGCAGGAGTACGCCGGCGGCGGCGAAAACGGTTGGGGCGATCTTCATGTCCGGGTCTCCTTAACCATCCATACGGCCGCGTTGAACTGCCGAAGGCCGCTGCTTACCGCTTGCCAGTCTGAGACAAGACCTCCTAAGCATCTCCCAGGAAACAGGGTTAAACGCATGGGAGAATGCGCGAACGCAAATCGAACGCCGATCGGTTGGCGCGTGCCTGGCCGGTGAAAGGCAATCTCGCCCGGCGCGCAGCCGCGCTATTCGCTCTCCCGCTCGCTGCGTGCACGTCGCCGGCCGAACGCTTCGACCAGACGGCGCGCGAAACGGGCCTGGCGCGGCAGGTGGTGACCGGCGCCGGCTTCCGGCACGCCCTGTTCTGGAGGCGCGGTGCGGCTCCGTCGCCAATTCTGCATGTATACATCGATGGTGATGGCACGCTGGACGTGGCCGGCTATGCGGTCAGCGATCCGACGCCGCGCAATCCCTTCATGCTGCATCTGCTGAGCGTGGATCCCGGTCCGGCGGTCCTGCTCGGCCGCCCCTGCTACAACGGCCTGGCCGCCGATCCGGGATGTGGCCGGGCGATCTGGACGAGCGCGCGCTACTCCGACGCGGTGGTGACGAGCATGGCCGCCGCCATGCGGCAGGTCCTCGCCGCGGGTCCCTATCGCCGCATCGTCTGGTTCGGCTATAGCGGCGGCGGCGCCCTTGCCATGCTGCTGGCGGCGCGGCTACCCGAGACTTCGGCGGTTGTCACCGTAGCCGCCAATCTGGACATCGATGCCTGGGCCGACGCCCGCGGTTTCGATCGCCTCACCGGTTCGCTCAATCCGGCGCGGCAGCCGCCTCTCGCCGCCGGCATCCTCCAGCGCCACTATGTCGGCGCCCGCGACGATGTCGTGCCCCCCGCAGTTACGGAGAAAGGCGTGTCGCGTCCGGACGATCTCAGGGTCGTCCCGTCTTACGATCACCGCTGCTGCTGGGAAGATCTGTGGCCGCAGGTACTGTCCGATCTCGGGAATACCGGGCTATCGCCCTAGATTCCAAGAAACCGCCGCTACACCACGAGCAGCGCCACGGCCGCGATACTCACGGCCAGGCAGAAATCGATCGGGCGCCGGTATCGGCCCAGTAGCGGCCGCCGTTTCGCGGGCGCCTGCTGCGCCTGCTGCGGCTGCTCGGCGCGCCAACGCGCCTCGGCGGCGACGATGCGCGCCGCCCAGCTGGCGTCGACGGCGGCGATGCGCTCCGCCTCCCGCATCCGCCAGCGTGCCTCGTTCTCCGCCAGCCGCCCTTCATAGTATCGGGCGAGATCGTTGGCTCGCAGGCGCCAGACTTCTTCGGCCTCGACCGCCCAGCGGCTGTGCGAGCGCGCCAGCCGGATCGCCTCCTCCGCCTCCCATTCCAGTCGCGCGGCGGCCAGCTGGCGCGTTTCCGCCATCGCGGCGGCGTGCGCCGCTGCGGGCTCGCGGCTCCGACGGCCCTCGCCGGCCGCGTCCGTTCGCCGCTTGGCCGGCCGCGGATCCTCCGTGACGGCGGCGCCGATCTGGGACAGATGGCGGTCGTAGGCGCTGCGGACGATGACCGGCCAATCACGCGGCTCCAGCGGTTCGATGCGCTTCAGGGAGTTGAACGGCACCGCGCTTCCGGCGGGACCGACGACGACATTGAATTGCGCGGTGGTCGAGGCGAAGTCGTAGCCGTCCGGGTCCGGGGTCACGACGCGAACCGTCAGCACGAATTCCTGCTCTGCGCTGCCCGGAACGATCACGCTCAGGCCCTCGATTTCGTCCGGCGCGAGCGACCAGGTGAAGTCGCTGTTGCAGCGTCCCGCCGAGAGGCGCACCCCCAAAGGCATGTCCGCGACGACGATATAGATGCCGTCGACGACGCCGAGGACCGACAGGGCTCCGTGCAACTCCGGCCCGATGGGGCGAACGTCCTCGCCGCCCGCGTCGACGCCGGCAGCGTCGAACGACCGTTCAAGGCCGGACGCGAGCTCGGTCGCTGTATTCAAACGGGACGTCGGCATTTGCAGGGGCTCTGTACTTAACCAGTCCTGTTAGTGATACTTCTAAACTGTGACAAGTCTTTGTCGAAAACTTTATGCAATCTAACGATATATGAGTATTCCTTAAGGGGACGTGAAGCATTCTGGTTAACGCCGGATTTGTTGTGCGCAGGCGGCCGTAGCCGCGCCGGCCTATCGGGCGCCGTCCCGTCTTGGCTATAGTCTCGCGGTAACTGGCCAGTTGGCACGGCAACTGCATCGGAGGACCGCATGCACTTGACGTCGCGCGAGAAAGACAAGCTCCTGGTCGCCATGGCCGCCGCCGTGGCGCGACGCCGGCTCGAGCGCGGCGTGAAGCTCAATCATCCCGAGGCGGTCGCGCTCATCGCCGACTTCGTCATGGAAGGCGCGCGGGATGGCCGCAACGTCGCGGAGTTGACGCGTGACGGCGCCGGCGTCCTGCGGCGCGACCAGGTCATGGAGGGGGTTCCCGAGATGATCCGGGAAGTCCAGATCGAGGCGACTTTCCCCGACGGGACGAAACTCGTGACCGTGCACGATCCCGTGCGCTGACCATGATTCCTGGTGAAATTTTGTGCAGCTCCGGCGAGATTGAGATCAATGCCGGTCGTCCGACGCTCGAGCTGACGGTTGTCAACACGGGCGACCGCCCTGTCCAGGTCGGCAGCCACTATCATTTCTATGAGACCAACGCGGCGTTGCGCTTCGAGCGCGAGAAGGCCCGCGGTTTTCGCCTGGACATCCCAGCCGGAACCGCCGTGCGCTTCGAGCCGGGCGAAAGCCGTAGCGTGCATCTCGTCGCCTATGCCGGCGCCCGCATCGTCCATGGCTTCCGGGGCGGCATCGGCGGGCGGCTGGAGGAATAGCCGGTGGCGCAGCGGATCGACCGAGGTACCTATGCCGCCATGTTTGGCCCCACGGTCGGCGACCGCGTCCGCCTCGCCGACACCGAGCTGTTCATCGAGGTCGAACGCGACCACACGATCTACGGCGAGGAGGTGAAGTTCGGCGGCGGCAAGGTCATCCGCGACGGCATGGGCCAGAGCCAGCGCGCCCGCGCCGACGGCGCGGTCGACACCGTCATCACCAACGCCCTGATCATCGATCACTGGGGCATCGTGAAGGCCGACATCGGCCTGAAGGATGGCCGCATCGCCGCCATCGGCAAGGCCGGCAACCCCGACGTGCAGCCCGGCATCGACCTCGTCGTCGGCCCCGGCACGGAGGTGATCGCGGCCGAGGGCAAGATCGTCACCGCCGGCGGCATCGACAGCCACATCCACATGATCGCGCCGCAGCAGATCGAGGAGGCGCTCAATTCCGGCGTCACCACCATGATCGGCGGCGGCACCGGCCCGGCCGCCGGCACGGCCGCCACCACCTGCACCCCCGGCCCCTGGCATATCGGCCGCATGCTGCAGGCGCTCGAGGCCTTCCCGATGAATTTCGGCCTGCTCGGCAAGGGCAACGCCTCGCAGCCGGATGCGCTGGTGGAGCAGATCGTCGCCGGCGCCTGCGGCCTCAAGCTGCACGAGGACTGGGGCACCACGCCGAAGGCCATCGACACCTGCCTCGCCGTCGCCGACGTGCATGACGTGCAGGTCGCGATCCACACGGACACGCTGAACGAATCCGGCTTCGTCGAGGAGACCGTCGCCGCCTTCAAGGGCCGCACCATCCACGCCTATCACACCGAGGGTGCCGGCGGCGGCCACGCCCCCGACATCATCCGTCTCGCCGGCGAGGCCAACGTGCTGCCGTCCTCCACCAACCCGACGCGCCCGTTCACGGTGAACACCATGGACGAGCACCTGGACATGCTGAGGGTCTGCCATCATCTGGATGCGCGGATCCCCGAGGACGTCGCCTTCGCCGAGAGCCGCATCCGCAAGGAGACCATCGCGGCGGAAGACATCCTCCACGACCTCGGCGCCTTCTCGATGATCTCGTCGGACAGCCAGGCCATGGGCCGCGTCGGCGAGACCATCATCCGGACGTGGCAGACCGCCGACAAGATGAAGCGCCAACGTGGCGCGCTAGCCGGCGAGAATGGCGGCAACGACAACCTGCGCGTCCGCCGCTACATCGCGAAATACACCATCAACCCGGCCATCGCCCACGGCATGTC
>JBKOWC010000319.1:0-13875 GCA_046724215.1 Pseudomonadota bacterium
CCCACCACCCCGCTCTACACCCGCTTAGCTTCGTCGGCAGCGTCAGATGTGTATAAGAGACAGCGGCTGGACGGCGGTGACCGGCGACCATGCGGCGCCGGCCGGCTACGCCCTCTACGCCCACGCCGGCGCCGGCGGACATGCCGACAGCTACGCGCTGGTGCAGGCGACGCTCACCGTGCACACGACGTAAGAGAACACGGCGCCCGGCGTTTCGCTGATTCCCCCGCGAAAGCGGGGGCCCAGAGCAAGTGACGGTCCGCGGCCCTGGGCCCCCGCTTTCGCGGGGGAATCAATCTTTCATGAGCATCGCGCGGCAGATCCGCCGCGGCTCAGGCCACCTTGCGGAACAGGCGGTCGAGGCTCCAGGGGCCGGGGCCGGCGGCCGAGAGATAGAGGAAGGTGAAGCAGAAGAGGACGGCGCCCAGGCCCTCGTTGAGGGCCGGATAGAGGCCTTTCGGCGCGTGCACCATGAAATAGGCGAACGCCATCTCGCCCGCGAGGATGAAGGCGACGAAGCGCGTGAACAGGCCAGCGGTGAGCAATGCACCGCCGATGAGCTCCAACAGGCCCGCGATCCAGATCAGCGAAATCGTGCAGCTCCCGCCCAGCTGCATCGCGAACGGTTCGCCGGGAGCGGCGCTGCAGCCTTGGGGCACCTTGGCGAAATAGTCCGCGTAGGGGAAATGCAGGATCTTCATCGTGCCGAACTCCAGGAGCAGGAGCCCTGCGATCAGGCGGAGCAGGCTGAGGAAATGCGGCGCCAGGGCGCGCCAGGGTGCGGATCCGCTTGCCATGAACACTCTCCCGGTGACGGTCTTGGCAGGTGATGGCACAGCGCTGCCGCGTCGGCAATGGTCCGACGACGGCCGGTTCATTCGGACCCGGCGGGCAGCGCGTCGGTGCGTTTCCAGCCGAAGACCGACAGCAGCGACCAGTCCGTGTTGTGCGCGAGCCCGTAGGCGGGCACCCGCGGCGAATAGGGCAGGATGGTCCCGGTCTTGGCGTCGTAGATGGTGATGCCGATCTTGGCGACGCCGAGTTTGTGCCCCTGCTTCAGCAGGGAGATCTCCGGCGTCTGGGTGGCGCCGACCGTCGGCACGGGCACGGTCACGGACGGCAGGCCGACGAGCATGTTGCCCGAATTGGTCGAGAGCGCGCCGGACCTTATTTCGACCACTGCATCGGCGCTGCCGCGGTCGGGCATCAGCCGGGCGCCCCGGTGCAGGAAATAGTCCCGGATGGCGCCGATCGCGTATTTCTGGTCGTAGCCGTCGAGATAGTCGGCGCTGACCCAAACCTTGGTGCCGACCGGAATGTCGACCTGCAGCCCGGCCAAAGCGTGGTCGACGGCCGACGAGATCAGCAGCTCCTCGGTCGCCGTGCGTGGCGGTTCGGACTCGCGAACCGTCGAACACCCGGCGAGGAGCGCCAGCGCAGGCAGCAGGGCAAGGCGCAACGACGACAAACTTCGGCCCCCGTCTTTTTGGGATCGACGGCGGGAGGTACGGTTTATTCCCTGAGAAATCCGCGAAAGGCGGACGCTGCGTCACTCTGGCACCTCGAGCAGGCGCTTTCACAGAGGGAATATTACAGTTTCTTTACATATTTTCTGCAGTTCCGCCGTAGCCCTGCCGCCGTCATGGAATCATGCTAGAGTCGCCAGCATGGGGCGTGTTCAACCATGCAGGGAGCCGCGATGACGACCACGACGAACTTGCCAGTGGCTGCAGGAAAGAATCTCGATCTCGCCGTGCGCGAGCTCTCGCTCGACGTGTCCACCGCGGGCGACGCCGGAAGCAAGGCGGACCGGGACCGCATCGCCGCCATCAAGCAGGGCATCGATATCGCCGACACGACGGCCGTCCTGCAATACGGCGCCAACGTGCAGAACACGATCGCCGAGTTCGCCGACAGCGTGCTGCAGACGGTGACGACCAAGGACAGCGGCGAGGTCGGCCAGCGCCTTACCGACCTGCTGCTCAAGATCAAGGGGCTCGACGTCGAGTCGCTGACGAAGACGCCCGGCTTTCTCAACCGTCTCTTCGGCTCGATCGAACGCGAGATCCGGACCTTCATCGGCCGCTACGAGAAGGTCGGCGGCGAGATCGACAGGGTGGTGCTCCAGCTCGAGTCGGCGAAGGACGGCTTGCTGCGCGATCTCGTCATGCTCGACAAGCTGTTCGACAAGAACCTGGACAACTTCCACGGCCTCAACCTGCATATCCAGGCCGGCGAGCAGATCGTCGGCGAGATGCGCGACAAGGTGGTGCCGAAACTCGAGGCGGAGGCCAAGGAGAAGCAGGGCGCCGACGGCCAGTTCGCCGCGCAACACCTGGCCGACATGCGCCAGCAGCTCGACCGCTTCGAGAAGAAGATCGCCGATCTGCGCCTCTCGAAGACGGTGGCGCTGCAGACGATGCCGCAGATCCGGCTGATCCAGAACAACGACGCCGTGCTGGTCGAGAAGCTGCAGTCCTCGATCATCAACACGATACCCATCTGGAAGAATCAGATCGTCATCGCGATCTCCCTGCTCCGTCAGAACAAGGCGCTCGAGCTGCAGCGCGACGTCACCAACACCACCAACGAGATGCTGACCCGCAACGCCGAGCTGCTGAAGGAAGGATCGGTCGCGGTCGCCACCGAATCGAACCGCGGCATCGTCGACGTCGAGACGCTGCAGAAGGTCAACCAGGATCTGATCGCCACCATCGACGAGGTCATGCGCATCCAGGCCGAGGGCCGCGACAAGCGCAAGGCCGCGGAGGCGGAGCTGGCGCGCATCGAGTCGGACCTGAAGGCGCGACTCGCCCGTGGTTGATCCGCCTTCGCCTGCAGCTGCGGCGGACTTGTCCGGGATGACGCGCGGGAGCCGACGGCTGGCGCCGGTCCTCATCAGCCTGATCCTGCTGATCGGCGTGCTCGCCGGCTGCTCGAAGTCGCAGCAGCCCTTCACGATCGTCGCCGGGTCGGAGAACGAGACGCTGGAGCCGCTCGTCACCGACTTCTGCAAGCAGCAGAACGTCGACTGCCGGTTCACCTACATGGGGGCGGTCGACATCAGCCTGGCGCTGGAGCAGAGCGATTTTCCCTACGACGCGGTGTGGGCGGCGAACAGCCTGTGGGTCGACATCGGCGACCAGCAGCGGCGCGTGAAGGACCTGAAGTCGATCATGCGCTCGCCGGTCGTGCTGGGCATCCGCAAGTCGCTGGCGGCACAGCTCGGCTTCGTCGACCGCAAGGTCGAGACCAAGGACATCCTGGCGGCGGTCGAAAGCGGACATCTGAAGTTCCTGATGACGTCGGCGACGCAGTCGAACAGCGGCGCCAGCGCCTATCTCGGCTTCCTCTATGCCGCGCTCGGTCAGCCGGAGGTGCTGACGGACGCCGACCTGCAGCGGCCCGACGTGAAGGACAAGGTGCGCCGCCTGCTGGCCGGCGTGCAGCGCAGCGCCGGGTCGTCCGGCTGGCTCAAGGACCTGTTCCTCACCGGCGTCAAGGACGGCGCCGGCTACGACGCCATGGTGAACTACGAGTCGCTGATCATCGAGGCCGACCAGGAGCTGATCAAGCTCGGCAAGGAGCCGCTCTACGTCGTCTATCCGGCCGACGGCGTCGCCGTCGCCGACAGCCCGCTCGGCTTCGTCCCGCACGGCAACGCCGCCAGCGAGGCGTTCTTCCAGAAGCTGCAGGACTACCTGCTCTCCGACGCGACGCAGGCGAAGCTGCAGGCGTTCGGACGGCGGCCGGCGCGCAGCGAACTGGCGCAGACGATCGACCCCGCCGTCTTCAATCCGGACTGGGGGATCGACGTGAAGCGGGTGCTGACGGCGGTGCGCCTGCCGAAGCAGGACGTGACCCTGGCGGCGCTCAACCTCTATCAGGAGGCGCTGCGCAAGCCGTCGCTGACGGCGCTCTGCCTCGACTTCAGCGGCAGCATGCAGGGCGAGGGCGAGCGCCAGCTGAAGGCCGCGGTCGCCAGCCTGTTCGATGCCCAGAAGACGCGCCAGTACCTGATCCAGCCCTCGCCCGAGGACCGTTTCATCGTGATCCCCTTCAGCTCGTCGCCGATCGACGCCTGGACGGCGACCGGCGACCCGGCGGCGCTGGGAGAGCTGGCGCGCAAGGTCGAAGCACTCGAGCCTGGCGGGGGCACCGACATCTATGCCTGTGCCGCGCAGGGGCTGGCGATGATGGCCGCGACCCCTGACTTCCAGCGCTACGTGCCCGCCGTCGTGATCATGACCGACGGACAGAGCCAAGGCGACTTCTCCACGCTCGAACAAGCCTGGCGGAGCGACGGCCATGACGTGCCGATCTTCTCCATCACCTTCGGCGAGGCCGATCCGACGCAGCTCGACAAGCTGGCGACGCTGACGCGCGCCCGCGTCTTCGACGGCCGCACCGATCTCGAGAAGGCCTTTCGCACCGCCCGAGGCTACAACTAGCAGCGCGTACGCAATCATCTCATGGGTCGGCTCTATGCCCTTCGCGACGTGGTCGCCGGTGTCGCCGGCGGCGGCGCCTTTCTCGGCTTCTACCTCGGCCTGGCCGTGGAGCCGTTGGCGGCCGCCGGCATCGCCGCGCTCTGCTATGCCGGGATCCGCCTGATGCTGTCGCCGCGCGTGCTGTTCGCCAACGTGAGGGCGGGAGACGCCGCCGCCGGCTCGGTCGTCCTGGCGCGCGAGATCATCGGCGAGGCCAAGCCGCAGCTCGACCGGCTCGACAAGCTCAACCGCGAGGTCAAGGACAACGCGCTGCGCCGCAAGATCGCCGCCGTGACCGCGCGCGGCCGGACGATCATCGGCAAGCTGGAGGAAGACCCCGGCGATGCCAACCGCGTGCGCCGCCTGCTGACCTACTATCTCGGCGCGACCGTCAACATCGTCGACCACTATGTCGTCATCGCGGCGCAGGGCGACGTGCACCAGGAGAGCCTCGACAAGGTATCGACGATGCTCGACAAGATCGACGACGCGTTCCGGCGCTACGGCGGCAAGATGGTGGAGGATGACGTGCTCAAGCTCGAAACCGAACTCGAGCTGCTCGAGCAGAGCCTGAAGGCGGAGCGCACGGCATGAACCGCGTCGTCGGCCTGCTGATCCTGCTCATCGCCATCGGCGGCGGCCTGGCCTTCGCCTATCTCGAACGCGGCTCGCTCGACGGTGTTCTCGGCGGCGGCCCCGGCAAGCAGGTCGCCCTGATGGGATTCATCGGCGGCGAGAAGCTCAACCTGATGGAGGACCCGCAGGTCCAGAAGATCCTGGCGAACCGCTACGGCATCACGCTCGACCTGCGGCGCGCCGGCGGCGTCGAGATGGTGACCGAGCAGCGGCTGCTCGACCAGAAGCCGCAGTTCCTGTGGCCTTCCTCGCAGGTCATCGCCGAGCTCGCCAAGGAGCGCGGCCTCGGCATCCGCAAGGACGAGAACATCTTCAACTCGCCGATCGTGCTCTATACCTGGAGCCCGATCGCGAGCGCGCTCGAGGCCGCCGGCCTCGTCACCAAACAGGCGGATGGCCACTACAGCGTCAAGCTTCCCGAGCTCATCGACCGCATCGTGCAGCAGAAGACCTGGGCCGACGTTGGCGTCAACGACCTCTACGGCCGCATGATGCTGTTCTCGACCGACCCGACGAAGTCGAACAGCGGCTTCATGTTCGCCGGCCTGCTCGCCAACGTGCTGAACGGCGGCGAGGTCGTCGGCGACAATTCGGTCGGCCAGGTGCTGCCGGCGGTGAAGCAGCTGTTCGACCGCATGGGCTACACCGAGCCGTCGTCCGGCAAGCTCTTCGACCTCTATATCGAGGAAGGCATGGGCGCCAAGCCGATCATCGTCGGCTATGAGAACCAGCTGGTCGAATACGCGCTCGCGCACAAGGACAAATGGCCGGCGGTGCAGGCGATGGCCGTGCATCCGGTCATCCTCTATCCGGAGCCGACGGTCTATTCGAGCCATCCGCTCATGACTCTGGCCCCGGAAGCCGACGCGCTCATCGCCGCCCTGCAGGACGCCGACCTGCAGCGCATCGCCTGGGAGCAGCACGGATTCCGCAGCGGGTTCGTCGGCGTCATCAACGACCCGGCCGGCCTCGGCATCGCCGGCCTCTCGCCCACGGTCGCCAAGGTCATGCCGATGCCGAGCCCGCGCACGATGACGGCGATCCTGGCAGCACTGCAGCCGGGAAGCTGACCATGTCGGAAGAGATTATCCGACCGCGGATTGGGACTCGCGAGCCGGCTAGATCGGCGCCGCGAGCGGATTCTCCCAACGCAGGCCGCGAAAGCGGGCAAAGTCGCCATCGGTCGTGCAGAGCGTCAGGCCATGCTCGATCGCCAATGCCGCGAGATGCGCGTCGCTCGTGAGATTGGCGCGGTAAGCGACCTGCTTGAGCAGGTCGCCCAGGATCTCGCGGTGACGTTCCGTCGGCTGCGGCACCCAAACCGGCGGGCGGTCGAGCCAGCGTTCGACCTCCTGCCAGGCGGTGAGCAGGGACACCGGGCTGCTGAACAAGCGAGGGGTGGAAACTATTCGGATGAAGCTTAAGAGAACCGACCACGGGAGCCCGACTGCGGCCGAGCCATTCAGCCGCGCCGCAAGCCATGGCGCCGCCAGCCTATGTTCTGGTGCAGATGCTACGGCGGCATAAACCAGCAGGTTCACATCGACCAGGATCACCGATAGTCCTCGCCCTCCGCGTAGGCGAGAACTTCAGCAATGTTGTCGAGGTTGTCGATCAAGGGCTTTCCTAGATCCCAGCTCGGCGCCTCATAGGGCTTGCTTTTCGGCGGCGGCGCAGACATCTGCCGCAGGCCTTGGCGCAGCGCCTCGTTCACCGTCTCCTTGAGTCCGGCCCTGCGCGCCTTGCGCACACGGGCTAGAAGGGCGGCTACATCCTCATCCAGGGTGAGCGTCGTCCTCATGCATCAGAACATAGTCAGGTTGATGTCTTGATGTCAATATGAGAGCATCAAGATGTCTTCGGAGCACATCCTCTATGATCACGATCCTCGGCATCGCCGGCAGCCTGCGGCGGGCCTCCTACAACCGGGCGGCGCTGCGCGCGGCGCAGGCGCTTGTCCCTGACGGCGCGCGTCGGGAGATCGGCGACATCGACGGCATTCCGCTCTTCAACCAGGACCTGGAACGGGAGCCGCCGGCGGCGGTGGTCGATCTAAAGACGCGCGTGCGCGCGGCCGATGCGATCCTGTTCGCCACGCCGGAATACAATCACTCCATGCCCGGCGTGCTGAAGAACGCCATCGACTGGGCGTCGCGGCCCTATGGCGACAGCGCCTGGGCCGGCAAGCCGGTCGCGGTGATCGGCTGCTCTCCCGGAGTCTCCGGCACGGTGCGGGCGCAGGCGCATCTGCGGCAGGTCTTCGTCACCCTCGACATGCCGGCCCTCAACCAGCCGCAGGTGCTGATCGCAAATGCGGCGCAGAAGTTCGATGCCGAGGGCAACATCACCGATGCCACGGCGCGCGAGCTGATCAGGCAGCTGCTGCAGAATCTCGTCGCGTGGACGCGGAAGCTGCAGGCGTCCTAGACTCGGGCGATGGAACGAAGCGCCGGAGCGATTTCTCGCGGCTGAGTCTGCCTCATCCCGCTGCCTGGCTACCACGATGTCGAGCTTGGCTACCGCTTCCGCAGCGGCGCCTGGGGTCGCGGCTATGCCTTCGAGGCCTCGCGCGCCCTCGTCCCCTTCGCCTTCGGCGAGCTGGCGCTGCCGCATCTCGTGGCCGTGATCCATCCGGGGAACGAACGTTCGCTGCACCTCATCGCCCGCCTCGGCTTCACCGACGCCGGCTGGCGCGAGGCCTACGGCAAGCACTTGGCCTCTTCACGCTCGCGCGGGCGGGTACAGGGTTCGCCTGATTCATTCGTGATTCCCCCGCGAAAGCGCTAGATCGCGAAAGCGGGGGTCCAGGGCCGTCGCTCCGTCGCTTGCTGCTGGGCCCCCGCTTTCGCGGGGGAATCAGGGAGAGGATCGGCGAGGGCGGATGGTCACGCCGACATCAAGCCCGCACTTTCACGCGCTGCCTTCGCGCATGACTTCCTTCACCTTGCCGGCGAGCTGCTTCAGGCTGAAGGGCTTGGCGAGGAAGTGGATCTCGGCGTTCTCGTCGAGGCGGCGGCGGAAGTTGTCCTCGGCATAGCCGGAGATGAAGATCACCTTCATGTTCGGCTGCTTCGAGCGGACTTCCTTGATGAGCGTCGGACCGTCCATGCGCGGCATGACGACGTCGGTGATGAGGAGGTCGATCGGCTCGCGGGCGCTGCCGATGATCTCGAGCGCGGCCTCGCCGGAGCGCGCCTCCAGCACCTTGTAGCCCTTGTTGCGCAGCGCCCGGGCGCCGAAGAGGCGCACGGCGTCCTCGTCCTCGACCAGAAGCACGGTGCCGATGCCGGTATCGTCGACCGCCTTGGCGCTCTCGGCGACCTCGGCGCGCGCCGGCTCGGCGCCCACGCCCGGCACGTATTTCGGCAGGTAGATGGAGAAGGTGGCGCCCTGCTTCGCCTTCGAATCGACGAAGATGAAGCCGCCGGTCTGCTTGACGATGCCGTAGACGGTCGAGAGCCCGAGGCCGGTGCCGGAGCCGACCTCCTTGGTCGAGAAGAACGGCTCGAAGATGCGGTCGATGATGTTCGTGGGGATGCCGTGGCCGGTGTCGATGACCTGCACGAGCACGTAGTCGCCGGGCGGCATGATTTCCTCGCCGCGCGTCACGGCCTTTACGATGGTCGCGTTTTCCGTGCGGATCGTCAGCGTGCCGCCGGTGGCCAGCATGGCGTCGCGCGCGTTGACGGCGAGGTTGATGATCACCTGCTCGAGCTGGCCGTGGTCGACCTTGACCTGGGCGAGGTCGCGGCCATGGATCATCTTGAGCTCGATGTTCTCGCCGATCAGGCGGCGCAGCAGGTGCGAGAGCTCGGCCAGCACGTCCGTGATGTTGAGCACGCGCGGCTGCAGCGTCTGCTGGCGCGAAAACGCCAGCAGCTGGCGCACGAGGTTGGCGGCGCGGTTGGCGTTCTGCTTGATCTGCATGATGTCGGCGAAGGACTGGTCGCCGGCGCGGTGGCGCACGAGCAGCAGGTCGCAGAAGCCGATCATCGCCGTCAGCAGGTTGTTGAAGTCGTGGGCGATGCCGCCGGCGAGCTGGCCCACGGCCTGCATCTTCTGCGACTGCGCGAACTGCGCCTCGAGCTTCTTGCGCTCGGTGATGTCGATGAAGTGCGCGATCCAGCCGGCGTCCTGACTCGCCGCCGTCTCGCGGCGCGAGACGTAGAGCGCGGCGTTGTGGTCGGCGGGCCGCTTCAGCTTCACGTCGAGCGGCACGCCCTTCTCGCGGCCGGCGAGCACGTCGTCGAGCCGCTTGTTGACGGCGGGGCGGTCCTGCTCGGTCACGAAGTCGAGCAGCTGGCGGCCGATGAGGTCGCCGCTGTCGCCGACCATCATGGCGCGGAAGGCGGAATTGCATTCCTGCAGGCGGCCGGCGTGGTCGATGAGGGCGATGCCGACCGGGGCCTCCTCGAAGAAGCGCTGGAAGCGCTGCTCGGCCGACCGCAGGGCGCCTTCGAGCGCGCGCTCGCGGCCGAGGTCGTGCACGACCGAGCGCGTGCGGATGCCGGTGCCGGCCTCGCTCGGCACCACCTCCTGCCGGATGTAGGCCTGCAGGGTCTTGCCGGTCGGCCCCTTGAGGAGGACTTCGCCGCTCGCCGCGCTCTCGCCGAACGGATCGTAGGGCGGCGTGCCGGACGGCAGCTGGTTGCCGACGATCTGGTGCAGGAAGACGCGACCGGCCGCGACGTCGCTGCGCGACAGGTCGAGCCAGGCGGCCAGCGTTGCATTGACGAAGAGGAAGCGGCCGCTCTCGTCGACCGAATAGAAGCCGATGGGCGCATGCTCGACGAGGTCGGCGAAGCGCTCCTGCTCGCGCCGGATGATGGCCTCGACCTGCCGGCGCGGCGTGATGTCCTCGACGCCCCAGACGACATAGCCCGGCAGCAGCTGGAGCGGCGAGGCGCTGACGTCGCGCCACTCGATCTCGCCGGCGGCGGTGCGGATGGTGACCTCGGTATGGCTGGCGATGCCGGCCGCGGCCTGCGCCTCGAGCTGACCCAGGCGATCGGCCTCGGCGGGCTCGCCGGCCAGCTGGCCCTCGAGCACGGCCTTCATCGGCCGGTCGGCCTCCGGGAACATGCGGCGGTAGACCGTGGACGCGAACATGACGGAGCCGTCGGGCGCCACGATCTGGCGCGCCACGGGCAGCGTATCGAGGCTGGAGGCGAAGAGGTCGCGCTCGCGCCGGGTGCGCAGCCGGACGTTGAGCAGGATGACGGAGCCGGTGAGCAGGGCCAAGGCGATGCCGCCGGCGATGCCGCCCCACCACAGCGACGACAGCGCTTCGAACCCGGCGGCGCCGGCCAGGCTGGTGGAGAGGGCGAGGAAGGCCAGCACCCAGCCGGCCACGACCGCGGCCCGATGCCGCCTGCCTGACGGCAGCCGCCCCTCGGGGTTAGCGCTGCTCATGGTATTCTACGATCGAACGCCCCACACGGCCGGCGCTTCTCGCCGACCGCTTTAGCCGGTTGCCCGACCGGCAGAAAAACGGACGCGAAGAGTCTTAACAACACCCCGTTAATAAATAGTAAACCATGAAAATTCCAGGAAATTGCCCGCCAACGTCTGGCGGGCATGCTGCGGGACTTTGGTCCACCGTCGGACGCCCCTCCCTCGCCTCCTCCATTCCCGCGCCGGCGGGAATGAAGGAAGCGGTCATACGCAACCTACTGCACGACGATCATGCCGACCATGTGCGCGTGGATCGTGCAGAAGTATTTGAAGCTGCCGGGCGTGGTGAAGGTGAACGAAAACTTGTCGCCGGTGTCGAGGGCGTGCGACTTGAACAGGGTATCGCTCTCGGCGACGACGTGCGGCTCCTCGTCCTTGTTGACCCAGGTCACGGTGGTGCCGACGGGCACCGTCAGCTGCGCCGGCACGAAGCTGAAATTGCTGATCTCGATCGTCTTTTCGTCGGCGAACGCCGGCCGGATGACGCCGGCGGCAAGAAGGGCGACGAAGGCCGCCGCCGCGAGCAGCGGGCGGCCAGGGCGGGGGGCGTGCGGCGCGCGCTTCGGCTGCCCGCGGTTGAACTGCATTGCGAACATGTCGGTCTCCGGATGTGGGAAAATGGCGGCCTTCGTCGTCCCGGTGATCGCCGGTCAGCTGGCCAGCTGGCTGTCGGCGATCGCCAGCGGATGCGCGCCTTCTGCGTAGGTGAGCGACCGCAGGCCGAGCATGTGCTTCAGCTGGTCGGCGGGGACGGCGAGCGGCCCGGGGGCCTTCGCCTTGCCGGCTTCGGGCTGCGGATAAGCGGTGGAGCGCGCGGTCTGGAAGGTCATGTTGCCTTCCACCTTCTGCACGATCTGGTGGATGTGGCCGTTCAGCACGGTGACGGAGCCGAACCGCTTGACGTGGGACAGCGCCTCCGCGGCGTCGCCGGTGCCCCAGCCCCAGTCCGCATAGATCGTCCACAGCGGCATGTGGGCGAGGATGACGATGGGCGTGCTGGCGGAGAGGCCCTTCACGTCCTGTTCGAGCCAGGCAATCTGTTCGGCGCCGAGATTGCCGAGGCCGCCCGGCTTGAAGTTCAGCACGTTGATGAGGGCGACGAAATGCACCCCGTTGGCGTCGAAGCTGTACCAGCCGGAACCGGTGGCGCCCTTGCCGAAGCGTTCCAGATAGGACTTGCCGTTGTCGTCGATCACATCGTGCTCGCCGGGCACGAAGTGGACCTGGAGATTGGCGCCCTTGATGATCTGGTCGGCGTCGTCGAATTCGGCCGGCTTCGAGAGATGCGTGATGTCGCCGGTGTGGAGCATGAAGGCCGGCTGCGGCGACAGCGCCTTGATCTTGTCGATGGTCTCCTGCAGCGTGCCCTTCACGTTCGGGTTCGCCGGCTTGTCGAAGCCGATGTGGCTGTCGCTGATCTGAACGAAGGAGAAGCCGGCCGCGGCGGCGGCCGTGTCCATCAGGTTGAAGGGCCGCGGAACGCCGCCGACCATGGTCCACACCACGCCGGTGCCGGCCCAGGCCATGCATTTGAGCAGGCGGCGGCGGTTCATCGTTCCAAGTTCCAGGTCGCGATCGTCGTGCTTCGACATCTGTCCGCTCCATGAATGAGATGAAGTATGGGTGCGGCGATCCAGATGCGGCGGTGGCGTGGTTTATTCCCGGTGCGATGCGCACGGTGACTGCACGAGCGTCGAGCGTCCTTCGACAAGCTCAGGATGAGGGGCAATCCTTATGGCACGAAGAAGAGTCCTCATCCTGAGCCTGTCGAAGGACGCACACCGCCGATCCGAGTCCCCTGCCGGTCACGAAAGCGGCGCGATGCGGGAATAAAGCGATGAGGCCATCGATCTATCCGAGGACCGCGTCGGTCTGGGCTCGGGCGTCGGTCAGAAACAATGCGGCGGACGGCGACATTGACCGGACTCATTTCCCGCGACAGCGGGTCGCAGTGGATGCTCTTTCCAGCCGGGCCGCGCGGCGCGCAAGATACTTGGCGCGGGGCGGCGGGATATTTCGGACAGCTTGATGCGGCGGCGATGGGCCTGTATTCCGTCGGCGCTGCAAACATCGCACGGACGCCAAGCCGGTCCGCGCCGCGTGAACCGATCGAACCGCCGGATCCCGGACAGCATGTGGCCAGCAATCTCCCTGCATTCGCCATGAGCGAAGAGAAACGGGCGAGGCAGTTCCGCGAGGTGGCGCTGCCGCATCTCGACGACGCGTACAATCTCGCGCGCTGGCTCAGCCGCAGTGCGGCCGATGCCGACGACATCGTCCAGGATGCGTACATGCGGGCCTACCAGTTCTTCGACGGGTTCCGCGGCACGAATCCCCGGGCCTGGATCCTGACCATCGTGCGCAACAGCTACTACGCCTGGGCCCGCAAGGCGCGATCGCAGGCCGCGGTGCCCTTGCACGGCAACCCCAGCGGCGATCCCGACGACGATTCGGAGCTGCGCGATATCGAGCTGTGGGATCCGGAGCAGGAGGATGCGGAGAGCCGGCTGATCCGGAAGACGGAGGCCGAAGCCCTGCACGGCTTCATCGCGGCGCTGCCGGTGGCATTCCGCGAGACCCTTGTCCTGCGGGAGATGCATGAGCTTCCCTACCAGCAGATCGCGGAGATCACGGGCGTGCCGATCGGCACGGTGATGTCGCGGCTCGCCCGGGCGCGCGGCCTGCTGCAGAAGGCCTGGGCCGCCTATCGGGAGAAGGAGCAAGGCGCATGAGCTGCGCGGAGATGACGCCGCTCCTGCACGGCATGCTCGACGGCGAGCTCGACGCGGCCAACGCCGTGCAGTTCGAGCGGCACCTCGAGACCTGCGCCGCCTGCGCAGCCGAGTACCGACGGCAGCAGGCGCTGCGGGCGGCGATCCGCGGACCCGAACTGTTCCACCGGGCGCCCGAAGCCCTGCGGCAGCGCATCGAGGCCGGGATTCCGCAGGCGGCCGCGCGACCCGCGGAGCGGGCGCCCTGGTGGCAGCGCCTGTTCGGCGACTGGCGCCTGGGGGCCGGGACCTCGCTGGCGCTGGCAGCGAGCCTGTTGCTGTTCGTCCTCGGCGGCAGCCCGAGCACCGATAGCCTCCCGAGCGAGCTGGTGGCCGGACATATCCGCTCGCTCCAGGCAAACCACCTGGTCGACGTGCCGTCGTCCGACCAGCACACCGTGAAGCCCTGGTTCAACGGCAAGGTCGACGTCTCGCCGCCGGTCGTCGACCTCGCCGAAGAGCATTTCCCGCTCACCGGCGGCCGCCTCGACTATATCGACGAGCACGAAGCCGCTGTGCTGGTT
>JBKOWC010000189.1:0-6618 GCA_046724215.1 Pseudomonadota bacterium
TTCGGATTGTCGAACTCGCCGGGGATGCCGAGCGAGACCGAGAGATCGAAATGCCCGACCCAGAGGCAGTCGACGCCCGGCAGCGCGGCGATCGCCTCGGCGTTCTTGACGCCGTCCGCCGTCTCGATCTGCGCGAACAAGGTCGTGCGCTTGTTGGCAGCCGCCAGCTTGTCCTTCGTCGGTCCGGGCCGGTAGTCGTCATGCGCCACCTGCAGCGCGACGCCGCGCCCGCCCTCGGGGTAGTACTTCATGCAGTCGAGGATGTGCTTCGCCTCGGCGGCGGAACCCACCATCGGCAACATCACGCCCTCGGCGCCCATGTCGCAGGCGCGGGCGATGTGATGATATTCCTTCGACGGCACCCGCACGATCGTCGGCAGGTCGGCCGCCTGCATGTAGCGCACCGCGCTCTTCACTGTCTCGAAGCCGAAGCCGCTATGCTCGGTATCGAAGAGCACGAAATCGCAGCCGGCCGACTTCATGATGTGCCCGATGCCGGGCGTCGCGAACTCGACGATGAAGTGGCCGACCTTCAACGTCTGTGTGCCGGCCAGCGCTTTCAGTGCCGTCTTTGCCATCCCGTCGCCTCCCCCTGGCCGCCGGTGCAACCGGCATTCCTTCTATTCATCATCCGCCAGCCGTTCAGCCGTCGGCCCCTGCATACTCGAGCTTCGCGAGCGTGACGACCTTCGCGGCGACGAACGGCACGCTGTCGCGGTCGAAGGCCGCGAAGTGCGGCGTTCTCTTGTGCGCGTCGAACGCCGCGGCGTCGTCATAGACCTCGTATAGGAAGACGCGGTCGGCGTCGCCCTGCGGGATCACGACGTCGAACTGCCGGCAGCCCGGCTCGTCACGGACCGACGCCCGGGCGTTTTCGACGATGAGGCGGCGGAAACGCTCGGACGTTCCGGCCTGCAGCCGGAACTCCACCATGACGACGTATCCTCCCATGCTCCCCTTCCTGGATTTTCCAGTACGTTTCTGAGACTTGATGGAGGTGCTCGCGAATGACGCGCTCGGCGCGGTCGGGATCGCGCGCGGCGATGGCCTCATAGATCGCCTCATGCGCCCGATAGGCGATGAACTTCTGGCCCGGCTGGCGCAGGGTGATGGTCCGCTGTTCGGTGAGCCAGGCGACCATGGCTTCGTGAATCGCCGTGAACATCGGGTTACGCGGGATGAGCGCCAGCACGTAGTGGAAGGCGACGTCCGTCCGCTCGAACGCGTGGATGTCGTCGAGCGCCAGGCGATTGGCATCGAGCGCCGCCTTGAGTTCGGCGATCTCCGTATCGCTCGCGTGCGTCGCCGCGTGCCGCGCCAGCCCGATCTCGAAGAAGCTGCGCGCCTCCTGGAAATGGCGTACGCCGTCCGGCGCCGCCAGCAGGTGGCGCGCCGCGCCGGACAGGGACTCGACGACGACCTTCGGCGTCGGCCGTGTCACGCGCGCCCGTTCGCCGCTGCTGACGGCGACAAGGCCCATCTTCTGCAACGCGAACAGCGCCTCGCGCACCGCCGGCCGGCCGACCCCGAACTGCTTCATGAGGTCGCGTTCGGACGGCAACTGATCGCCCGGCAGGTAACGGCGCTCGTGGATCATCGACTCGAGACGACCCGCGACCTCCTCGTAGAGCCGGCGGCGCCGGATGGCGCCTGGGATGGCTGGTATACCTATCATACCAGCGGCATGTTAATGCCGCGTTCGCCGGCCGGTCAAGCCGATCGCCGGAAGCTTGCCTTAGGATGCCGAGATCAGTGGCGCGCCGAACTCGTCGGCGACAGCTCGTCGCAGTTCCAGACCTGGTCGCTTACCCAGCTCATCGCGTCGCTTAGCGTCCGGCGACCGACCTCGGTCGAAACGATATCGGCGACTTCGCTCAGCGCTGCATCGATGGCGTCGGCGTGGTCGGTGCGGCCGTGCGCGCGCAACAGCTTCGCCAACGCCGCACCGTTGGCCATGGAGATCGCCGCTACCCGCGCGCTGCGTTCGCTATCTGACACGCCCAACTCCACGCGATCGTCTTTGTCGTTGCCGTACGAAGGTTGCCGAACAGACATTAAGGAATCCTAACCCGCGGACCCGACCTGCGACCTGTTGCGCCATGCTGACGTGGTCATCCCCTCGT
Source organism: Pseudomonadota bacterium (assembly GCA_046724215.1). GTDB lineage: Bacteria > Pseudomonadota > Alphaproteobacteria > Dongiales > Dongiaceae > JBKOWC01. The sequence goes on from JBKOWC010000189.1 coordinate 2,124, forward strand.
AGGCTTGCAATCTACAACATGTAGCGTCGTGTTTCAAGATTCCTACGAAATATTGATCGTCCCGTGTCAGAATCGGCGGAATCCGCGGTGTTTGTGGGACGACGTACCTATTGTGATAAATTCGGCACGCCCGTAACGTAACCACGGTACGAACTGTCACTCATTCAGAAGAAAATTCAGTTGTGGGGATCGGTGGCGCGACCTTTTCCACGCCGACCTAGATGAGGCCCTGCGGACATCCCTTGCGAACGCGGAAGGTCGACGCCATGGGCAGCACCGCCGCTACGACCGTCGGATCAACGCATTTTTCCGGAGGATCAGACGATGTCTTCGAAAGAAAATAAGGAAAATAAGGAGAATAGGAAGGACAACGGCGCGCCCGCTGCGCCGGCCAATGCTGAAATGCCCGACCTGACGCAACTGGTCGATGCCAACGGCGCCAATCTCGCCGCCTTTGTCAGAGCGGGCGAGGCCATGTTGACGGGAATGACCGCCATCGGGCAGGAGATGATGCAGTTCGCGACGGCGCGCATGCGCGACAACATGGCGCTGTCCGGAAGCGTGATGCAATGCGGCGATCCGAACGAAGCATTCCGTCTGGAGTGCGACTACGCGCGGGACGCGACGCGGCAGTATCTAGACGAGGCCACCAAGCTGATGGGGCTGGCGGCTGACATGTCGCAACGCAGTTGGGCCCCCATCGAAGATCTGACCAAGACGAGCTTCGGCCGTATCAACCGGCGCTGAACGCCCATTCCGTCGCCGCGGTTGCCGGTTGTCGTGCGACCGCGGCGACGTCGCGGGCGATCATGGAACGGCGCGACCACTCCGCCGGCGCGGCCGGCCGGCGCGACGGTACGGATGCCGGCCACGCGGCTGGGCTCAGAGGCCGTCTGTTTCCGCCCACCGCTCTGCCAGGCAGCCAAGAAGCCGATCGCCGGAGCCAGTCCCCGACGATCGAGTTCGTCGCGTCCGGTCATTCGGGCCTAGAGATACGTCGTGCGGATCTCGATCGTCGATTCCTCGCCCAGCCGATCGAAATGCGCCGCGAGCCAGGCATCGGCACAAGCGCGCCCGTGCTGTTGCAGTTCCATGAGAAAGCTCCAGTCGGCGTTGAGCTTGCTGGCGACGCTCAAGGTCGACATCGTCGCCTCGTCGGCAATGCTATGGATCAACATGCGCTTGAGCGCGCGGTACTGGATCATGCCGCCGTCGACCAGGTTGGTGACGAAGCTGATCGCCCGCATCTCGCGCATGAGCGAGGAGTTGAAGCTGATCTCGTTGACCCGGTTGAGGATCTCGGCGGCCGTCGTCGGCACCTCCGCCCGGTTCAGCGGATTGACATGAACGATCACGACATCGCGGCTCTCGCAACCGTAGATGAGCGGGAAGATCGCGGGATTGCCCATGTAGCCGCCGTCCCAATAGGCCTCGCCGTCGATCTCGACCGCCTGGAAGAGGAACGGCACACAGGCCGACGCCAGCACCGCGTCGATGCTCATCTCGCGATTCTCGAACACCTTGATCTTGCCGGTGCGCACATTGGTGGCGGAAATGAACAGCTTGACCGGACAGGCGTCCGCCTGCAGCCGCGCGCAGTCGATGCTGCGCGCCAGGATCTGGCGTAGCGGGTTGTAGTTGGCCGGGTTCAGCCGATAGGGCGAGAGCAGCCGAGTCACCCAGTCGAAGAGGACGAAGGCCGGCGAATAGTCGAGCGCGCGGCTGCCGAAGAGGCGCTCGACCGGCGTCGGCTGCAGCGGGCTGAATACGGCCGCCTCGCTGATGGCGCGCCAGAATCCGGCCAGCGCCGCCCTGGCGCCGTCGCGCCCGCCGGCGGCCAGACCGTGCGCGACCACCGCTGCGTTCATGGCGCCGGCGCTCGTGGCGCTGATCCCCTCGAACGCGATGCGCGCATCCTCGAGCAGCCGGTCGAGCACGCCCCAGGTGAAGGCGCCGTGGGCGCCGCCGCCCTGCAGCGCCAGGTTGATGGTCTTCGTCATGGGCCAAGAGAATGCGGCCCCGGGCCATTGCGGTCCAGCGCCTCGCCGGCATAATCCGCCGCGATGTCCGCCAGCGAGCCCGCGCGCCCCATCCCCGCCGCCATCGCCGTCGTCGTGCGCGACCGCCGCGTCCTGCTCGTGCGCCGCGCCAACCCGCCCGACCAGGGCCGCTGGGGATTTCCCGGCGGCCGTATCGAACCGGGCGAACCCGTTGCGCTCGCCGCCCAGCGCGAAGTGGGCGAAGAGACGGGCGTGACCGTCGAGCCGGTCCAGCCGTTCACGACGGTCGACGTCATCGAACACGACGCCGATGGCGGGCTGCGGCATCATTTCGTGCTCGTCGCCGTCTTCTGCCGCTGGATCTCGGGGGAGGGAATGCCGGCCGACGACGCGCTGGAAACCGCCTGGTTCACGCTCGACGCGATCAGGTCGCTCGGCCTCGCGGCCAGCGACGCCGTCGACGCGGTCGCCGCCCAGGCCCTGGCGATCGCCGCGCACAAGGAATGACCATCGAGGTAGCATGCCCCGAGTATCCGAATGTACCGCAGTATCTTGCTGACGCTGCTGATCGCCGGCTTCAGTCCGTCGGCGATAGCCGACTCAGCGACGGATCTCGGCGGCGCTCGCGACGCTCTCCGGCATGGGCAATACGAGCGAGCCGTCGATGGATTCACGCTCGCAATCCAGTCCCATCGGCTTTCGAACCAGGATCTGTTCGAAGCATACATCGGTCGTGGGTCTTCCTTGCTCGATTTGCAACATTACGAACGCGCGATTGCCGATTTCGACGCCGCGCTAACGCTCAATCCGCAATCCGCGATGGCATTCGCCAATCGGGGAGTGGCGCGGAAACGGCTCGGCCAAACGCAGCCGGCGCTGGATGATTTGAATACCGCCGTCGAACTCGATCCGAAAAATGCTGTAGCGCGGTTGAACCGCGGCGGCGTGTATGCCGAACTAAAGCTCTACGACGACGCGATCAAGGATCTTGATGCCGCCATTGCCTTACAGCCATCGAATGGCCTTTTCTTGTACAGCCGCGGCCTGATCTACGAAGAGCGCGGCGACTTGGACAGCGCGAAGAACGACTTCAAGGCGGCACTTAGGCTATCGCCGGACTATCCGCCCATCAGGATGAAGGCCGGCCGCTACGGTCTCTCGCAGTAGATTTGCCCTTGATCCATGAGGGAAATTCATCAGCAACCCGAGAAATTCTCGTTCGAACCAACCTGCCTCCGTCCCCACGTTCCTCTCCATCTGTGCCAGCGCGCAACGGAGGGACGGGACCGATGATCGACCTGCATTACTGGACGACGCCCAACGGCCACAAGATCACCATCTTCCTGGAAGAGGCGGGGCTGCCCTACACCATTATCCCCGTGAACATCGGCAAGGGCGATCAGTTCAAGGCCGGGTTCCTGCGCGTCGCGCCCAACAACCGCATCCCCGCCATCGTCGATCACGAACCGGCCGACGGCGGCGCGCCGATCTCCATCTTCGAATCCGGCGCCATCCTGCTCTATCTGGCGGAAAAGTCCGGCCGCTTCATCCCGGCGGATGCCCGCGGCCGGGTCGAAGTGACGCAATGGCTGTTCTGGCAGATGGCCGGCCTCGGGCCGATGGCCGGGCAGAACCATCATTTCCGCAACTACGCGGAGGAGAAGATTCCCTACGCCATCGACCGCTACGTCAACGAGACGAACCGGCTCTACGGCGTCCTCAACAAACGGCTGGCCGACCGTCCGTTCGTCGCCGGCAGCTACTCCATCGCCGACATGGCCGCCTATCCCTGGATCGTGCCGCACCAGAATCAGGGCCAGTCGCTCGACGACTTTCCGCACCTGAAGCGCTGGTTCGAGACGATCAAGAGCCGCCCCGCCGTCATCCGCGCCTACGACAAGGCCAAGGCCATCAACACCCAGCCGAGCGTCATGACGGAGGAATCCCGCCGCATCCTCTTCGGCCAGACCGCCGCCTCCGTGGCGTAGGTGGCGATTTACGCAAGTGATTGCGTAACTTCGACCGCAGATTCACCTTGACAGCAATAGGTCGAATCTCCTAAGATCGAATAATGGTCGATGGAGTCGTGCGTCCGGAAACGGCGCCGGCTCCATCGCCGTTTTGGGCCGCCGTGCACGGCGGCCTGGGCCGGGAAGCCGGCCCCGCGGCGTCGCATCCTCCGATGCGCCGCCGTCGACTGGTACCGGCGTCGACTGCCACCGGCTCCGCCCGACAAAAAGGCCGCCAAGAGCCCGTCCTGCGGGGTCGTCATCATGGACTGCGGGACCCAACCCGCATAGCCGTCGCGTGCGTCCGTTCGTTGCTGCCCTCGCCGGACGGCGCGGCTTAAAAATCAAGAACCGGCTTTGCGCCGGTCGTCTTGCGGGCAGCCCTTGGGCCGGAAGGTAACGGCCCTCATGCACGTGCGAAACGACGCATCCCGCGGTGAACCGGGCACCGGCGGCCGTCCTCGTCAGACGGCCGGGAGCTCCCCC
>JBKOWC010000234.1:0-4605 GCA_046724215.1 Pseudomonadota bacterium
TGGGAGAACAACGGCCGCTGCATCGACTTCTGAGCGGCGCCGACACGCAAGAGCCGGCCTCGGCGGGACAATGAGATCCCTCCTATCCGCGACCGGAACGATTTGCTTGCTGTTCCTGTTGACGATTGCCGGCGTGTGCCCGGCATCAGCGGCCGAGGTGTACGTCCAGCAGGACGCCACGCCGCTGGTCAGCAAGCCCGGCATCGGCGGCAAGATCCTCACCTGGGTCGACACTGGGTTTCCGCTCGTCGTCATCGGCATCGAAGGCGAATGGCTGAAGGTGTCGAGCCCAAAGCTCAAGCTCTCCGCCGATCTGTGGGTCCCGCTCGCGCGCGTCGGCCGGACCGTTCCCGGGCAGTTCGACATTGCATTCCGTCCTGAGGCGCCGCCCTCGGGGACGTTCGCCTCCGGGTTTCGATTGCGCGCCGAAGGCACGCCCGACACGCGCTTTCGCGCCCGCTGCGTCATCGCCGACAGCGGCAGCGATGATGTCGTGGACTTCGTCGATCACGTGCCGGCCGATGTCGGCTTGGGCGGCGACGCCGTCGACTGCGAGGTCCGCCAACTCAGCCCGACCGGCCGCATGCACGTCGCGTTGCTCCGCCGTGACGGCGTCCTGGTTGCCGGCACGCCGCCGATCGGCGTCCATGAGTCGGTCCGCCTGCGCAGCGGCGGACGCTGGGGCCAGGCCGGCGGGCTTCACGCGCCCGCAAGTGCCTTCGGCCACACGCCGGTTGCCCTGCGGCGGCCGCTATCGAACGAGTTCGTCCCGCCGCTCGGCAATCCGGTGCCGGCGCTCGGCAATCCCGTGCCCTTCCTCGGCAATCCGGTGCCGCCGCTGGGGAACCCCGTGCCGGCGCTCCGCAATCCTGTCCCGCCGTTCGTCGGCGCGCCGGCGCCGTTGCGATAGGCCTATGCCCGGTTCATGCGGTTCTCGACGAGGTCGTTGACGACCGCGGGGTCGGCCAGGGTGGAGGTATCGCCCAGGCTGCCGTAGTCGTTCTCGGCAATCTTGCGCAGGATGCGCCGCATGATCTTGCCCGAGCGCGTCTTCGGCAGGCCGGGCGCCCATTGCAGCAGGTCGGGCGAAGCGATCGGCCCGATCTCCTTGCGCACCCACTGCACCAGCTCCTTGCGCAGGTCGTCCGATGCCGGGACGCCGGTCTTCAGCGTGACATAGGCATAGATTCCCTGGCCCTTTATGTCGTGCGGGTAGCCGACCACCGCGGCCTCGGCGACCTTGGGATGGGCGACCAGCGCGCTTTCCACCTCCGCCGTGCCCATGCGGTGGCCGGCGACGTTGATGACGTCGTCGACGCGGCCGGTGATCCAGTAATAGCCGTCGTCGTCGCGGCGGCAGCCGTCGCCGGTGAAGTATTTGCCGGGGAAGGTCTTGAAGTAGGTGTCGATGAAGCGCTGATGGTCGCCATAGACGGTGCGCATCATACCCGGCCAGGCATCGAGGATGCAGAGGTTGCCGGTGGCCTCGCCTTCGAGCAGCCGGCCCTCGCCATCGACGATGGCGGGCCTGACGCCGAAGAACGGCCGCGTTGCCGAACCGGGCTTGAGCGGGGTGGCGCCCGGCAGCGGCGTGATCAGGATGCCGCCGGTCTCCGTCTGCCACCAGGTGTCGACGATCGGGCAGCGGCCGTCGCCGACCACGCGGTGATACCACAGCCAGGCCTCGGGATTGATCGGCTCGCCGACGCTGCCCAGAAGGCGCAGCGATTTCCGGCTCGTGCGCGTGACCGGCTCCTCGCCCTCGCGCATGAGCGCCCGGATGGCGGTGGGCGCCGTGTAGAAGATGCTGACCTTGTGCTTGTCGACGACCTGCCAGAAGCGCGACGCGTCCGGATAGTTCGGCACGCCCTCGAACATGAGCGTCGTCGCGCCGTTGGCGAGCGGTCCGTAGACGATGTAGCTGTGCCCGGTCACCCAGCCGACGTCGGCCGTGCACCAGTAGATATCGCCGTCGTGATAGTCGAAGACGTACTGGTGGGTCGTCGCGACATAAACGAGATAGCCGCCGGTCGTATGCAGCACGCCCTTCGGCTTTCCGGTCGAGCCGGAGGTGTAGAGGATGAACAGCGGATCTTCGGCGTTCATCGGCTCGGGCGGGCAGTCCCTGCCCACCTTCACCAGGGCCTCGTGGTACCAGACGTCGCGCCCGGGCGTCCAGGCGATCTGCCCGCCGGTCCGGCGCACCACGATGCAGGACTTCACGGTCGGGCATTTCGCCAGCGCCGCATCGGCGTTGGCCTTGAGCGGCACCTTCCGGCCGCCGCGCAGGCCCTCGTCGGCGGTGATGATGCAGTTCGAGGCGCAGTCCTGGATGCGGTTGACGAGGCTGTCCGGCGAGAAGCCGCCGAAGACGACCGAGTGGATAGCGCCGATGCGGGCACAGGCCAGGATGGCGACGGCCGCCTCGGGAATCATCGGCAGGTAGATAGTGACCCGGTCGCCCTTGCCGACGCCCTGCGCCTTCAAGACATTGGCCAGCCGGCAGACGTTCTCATACAGCTCGCCATAGCTCACATGCCGGTGTTCGGACGGGCTGTCGCCCTCCCAGAGGATGGCGGTTTGATCGGCCCGCGTCGACAGGTGGCGGTCGAGGCAGTTGTAGGCGGCGTTGAGCGTGCCGTCCTGGAACCAGCGAATATGGACGTCGCCGTCGAAGCTCACGTCCTTGATCTTCGTCGGCTGCCTGATCCAGCTAAGGCGTTTTGCCTCTTCTCGCCAGAACGCTTCCGGATCGTCGATCGATTGTTGATAGCGCTGGAAATAGCCGGCCTCGTCGATCCAGGCGGCGGAGGCCACGCTTGCGTCGACGGGAAAAAGACTCGTGCTGCTCATGGCGTCGGACGCTCCCCTCGTTGACGATTTTTCTTAATCAAGCCTCTTGTCGCTCGAAAGTATTGACATAAATCAATGACGTAACAAGAGGTTACTGATGCTCGCTGGCGGGCCGGCCGAGGTGCGGCAAATCACTGTTTTGCGAGCCGCCGCGTTCATCAGATGCTAATCACTTCGCAGATAGGGTATAGTGGCTTCTTGTGTAAGGTTGCCTGCGGGCGGCGTCGGGAGTTCTGGCAGTGAGGCACGGGGTTCTGATCGGGGCTTTTGCGCTGGTGGCGGCTGTGGCCGCCCTGCCGGCCCTGGCCGACGACGCCTCGTCGCCGGCGACCGCGCCCGGCAGCGGCCCGGTTTTTGTCATCGGCGCCCCCGATTCGACGGCAGCCGTCGCGGATGACAACGGCTCGGCTGGCGGTGGACCCTGGCTGCTCGGCCTGGGTCGCTACTTGTCGCAGACCCGGTTCACGGTCGGCGCCACGCCTGCCGAGCCGCTCGGCGGCCCCGGGTCGGCCGCGAATACCTATGCCGAAGTCGGGCTCGGCGGCTTGAGCCTGGGCGGGCGTTTCACCCATTGGCTGGAAACCGATCCGCAGCATCCGGATGACCGATCCTACAGCCTGGGCGCCAGCTACAGTCTCGATTCATGGACGCTCGGCCTCGATTGGACGCACGGCAACTACGACGAGTCCTTTCTCGATATCGGCGACCGCAACGACACCGACGTCTATGCCTTCACGACGTCCTATTCGCTGCGACCCGGCGTTCGCATCAACGGGTTGCTGGAATACAGCGACAGCAAGTCCGGTCAGGCCGGCGCCGATTCGGGCTCCCTTGCCGTCGGCATCGGTACCCTGATCAACTTCTGACCGCGTCGGCGACGGGGGCGGTTACCGATCCGTCCTATGCCTTGCTGCCACCCATCGCGCAGATGAGCTTCCAAGACTTTTCGTCGATCGGCATGACCGACAGCCGCGACTGACGGACCAGCGCAAGATCCTTGAGTTTCGGTTCGGCCTTGATCTGGGCCAGTGTGACCGGCTTCGGCAGCGCCGCGACCGGGATCACGTCGACCATGCCGAACTTCCCGCTCTCGTCGGTATGATCCGGATAGTACTCCTTGACGATCTCGGCGATGCCGACCACCGCCTTGTCTTCGCCGGAGTGATAGAAGAACGCGCGGTCGCCGTTCTTCATGGCCTTCAGGTTGCTCGATGCCTGGAAGTTGCGCACGCCGCTCCAGAAGGTGCGGCCTTCCTTGACCAGCTGTTCCCAGGAATAGCTGGACGGTTCGGATTTCACGAGCCAATAGGCCATACCGGGATCTCCGCTATTTCGGCAGGGTCTTGCGCCACGCCGTGATCGTCACGCTGCCGAAGACGCCGGCCTTGCGGAAGGGGTCGTTGGCGGCGAAGGCCTCGGCTTCCCGGCGCGAGGGGAATTCGGCAATGAACAGGCTGCCGAGCATCGTCTGTCCGTCATCCGTCAGCAGCGGGCCGGCGAGGACGATCTCCTTCGCGAATCCTTCCAGATATTTCAGGTGGGCCGGCCGGTTCTCCATGCGCAGGGCAAGCTGGTTCGGCTTGTCGAGGCAGTAGATCATGAACTGCATGAGCGATCCCCTCGGCTGACCCGCCACCCTAGCGAATTCGCCGCGCCGCGGCCAGAGCGCGCAACTCTAGCTGCCCGCGGGCGGCAGGTACTGGTAGAGCCAGGTCTCGGTCAGCGGCCGGCCGTCGAGGCGAAGGTAGAGCC
>JBKOWC010000320.1:0-12398 GCA_046724215.1 Pseudomonadota bacterium
CCCGGCCCCTGCGGCGTCAGCGCCGTCCAGCCCTGATAGGTGCGGAAGACGCTGCAGACGGCGGGCGAGGGGATCTCCTCCGTCGCCGTGCGCCAGGCGCCGTCGAACGGATCGTAGGCGCGCCAGTTGCCGGAGAAGACGTGGCGATACACCTGCCGGTAGTTCGGATCGATCCAGCGCTCTACCGACCCCGCGTCCATGTGCGGCGAGAGGCCGAGCGTCTTGTCGCCGGGCTCGCGCCGGCGGATGCGGTCGGCGTAGGTGCACTCGCGATCGGGATCGAAATGCACCCCGCCTTCGCTTTCGTGCTTCCACAGGTGGTTGAGGAACGCCCGCGCCTGCGCCAGCGCCGGATGCTGGCGTGCCTCCACCTGCGGCTTCGACCAGTAGATGCCGAAGATCTGCGGCCGCCCGGACTTCAGCGCGCTGAAGTATTTGTCTAGGGAGGGATCGACCGGCCGCTCGTGATAACGGTTGTGTGCGAGATACTCGCCGATCGCATCGTTCCACGCCGCCGCCTGCTCGCGCGAGAACACGCCGCGGATCACCGCCGCGCCGCGCCGCTTGATCTCGGTCTTTACGGCGTCGGACACCGTACCCGCGCGCACCGCCTGGAAACCCACCGACGGAATCACCGCCTGCCCGCGCTCCCGCGCGCCGACGATGTCGTCGACCTCGCGCCGCATATGCTCCTCGACCTCTGCAAACACCGTCTTCAGATCCGGCAACTGCTGCTTCAGCTCCCGCTTCGTCGCGCGGATCGTTGCTGCGAGGTCATTGACGATAAGACTCATGAGGCTTCCTCCTCAGGCATCGTGGGTTGCTGCAAAAGCACCCCGCGTCCTTCGACAAGCTCAGGATGAGGAACAATTTTGGTGGCACGAAGAAAGCACCTCATCCTGAGCTTGTCGAAGGACGCGCAACGCCAATCCAAGACTCCCATCGTCACCCAATCCGCTTGCCCGTCTCCGGGTCGAACAACACCGCCTTGTCCATGGCGAAGGCGAAGGGTGCCAGCTGGCCCGGTCGCACGTCGGCATCGGCGCGCATGCGCGCGATGACCTCCTTGTCGGCCAGCCGCGTCACCACGAACGTGTCGGAGCCGGCCGGTTCCACCACGTCGACCAGGCAGTCGGCGCGAGCGATGGCGTTGCCGCTGCGGTCGGCGCCGCTGGGATCGGTGATCGCCTCCGGCCGCAACCCGAGGATCACCTCGCGCCCGCCATAGCCCGCGAGCGCCTTCGCCGCCGGCCCAAGCGGGAGTCTTAGGGCATGGCCGTTCCCGGTCGCCAGGCTGACCGCCGGTCCGTCAGCCCCGTCCTCGACCGTCGCCGTCACCATGTTCATCGAGGGCGAGCCCATGAAGCCCGCGACGAAGACGTTGGCCGGCCGGTTGTAGATCTCCTGCGGCGTGCCGAGCTGCTGGATCTCGCCGGCGTTCATGACGGCGATCTGCGTCGCCAGCGTCATGGCCTCGATCTGGTCGTGGGTGACATAGACCATGGTCGTCTTCATCGCCTGGTGCAGGCGCTTGATCTCGGTGCGCATCTCCACGCGCAGCTTGGCGTCGAGGTTGGAGAGCGGCTCGTCGAACAGGAACACCTGCGGCTGCCGCACCAGCGCCCGCCCCATGGCGACGCGCTGGCGCTGCCCGCCCGAGAGCTGGCTCGGCTTGCGCTGGAGCAGATGCGTGATCTGCAGCGTCTTCGCGACCTCGGCGACGAGGCGGTCGCGCTCCGCCTTGGGCACGCCGCGCATCTCCAGCCCGAACGCCATGTTCTGCGCCACCGTCATGTTCGGATAGAGGGCGTAGGACTGGAACACCATGGCGATGTCGCGCTTCGAGGGGTGCAGATCGTTGACCCGCGCGCCGTTGATATGGATCTCGCCCTCGGAGATCGCATCCAGCCCGGCGATGAGGTTGAGCAGCGTCGACTTGCCGCAGCCGGAGGGTCCGACCAGCACCAGGAAGGCGCCGGGCTCGACCGCGATGTCGATGCCCTTCAGCACGTCGACATTGGCGAAATGCTTCCGGACGTTCTTGATCTCAAGGAACGGCATGGCTTGGCCCTTGGGTTCAGCCCTTGACCGCGCCGGCCATCAGTCCGCGCACGAAGAAACGGCCGGCGACGACGTAGACGAAGAGCGTCGGCAGCGCCGCGATCATCGCCGCCGCCATGTGCACATTGTACTCCTTCACGCCCGTCGAGCTGCTCACGAGGTTGTTGAGCGCCACCGTCATCGGCGCGCTCCCGCCGGCCGCGAAGGAGGCTCCGAAGAGGAAGTCGTTCCAGATGTTGGTGAACTGGAAGATCACCGTCACCACGATGATCGGCCCGGAGCTCGGCAAGAGGATGCGCCAGAAGATGCGGAAGAACCCGGCGCCGTCGATCATCGCCGCCCGCATCAGCTCATTGGGGAACGCCTCGTAGTAGTTGCGAAAGAAGAGCGTGGTGAAGCCGAGGCCATAGCACACATGCACGAACACCAGCCCGGTCGTGCTGTTGGCAATGCCGAGCCTGCCCAGCACCTGCGCCATCGGCACCAGCACGACCTGGAACGGGATGAAGCAGCCGAACAGCATGAGCGCGAAGACCCACTTGTGGCCGGGGAATCGCCATTTCGTCAGCACATAGCCGTTGAGGGCGCCGGCCAGCGTCGAGATCGCCACCGCCGGCACCACCATCTTGATCGAGTTCAGGAAGTAGCCGGAGATGCCCTCGCAGGTGAGGCCGATGCAGGCCGTGCCCCAGGCCGACGACCAGGCCTCGGTCGTGAAATGCTCCGGCAGCGCCAGCATGTGGCCCTCATGCACCTCGTCCAGCGTCTTGAACGAGGTCACCACCATCACCCAGAGCGGCAGCAGATACATGACCGCGAAGACGATCAGCGTCGTGTAGATGAGCACGCGCCAGAAGCGCGCCGTGCCGATCTGCGCCGCCTGCACGCTAGCGGCCATGGCCGGGCTCCCGCAGTTCGGAATAGAGGTAGGGCACGATGATCGCCATGATCGTCATCAGCATGATGACCGCGCTGGCCGCCCCCACCGCCATCTGGTTGCGAGTGAAGGTGTAGGAATACATGAAGGTGGCCGGCAGCTCCGTCGCATTGCCGGGCCCGCCGCCGGTGAGCGCGATCACCAGGTCGTAGCTCTTGATCGCCATGTGCGCGAGCACGATCACGGCGCTCAAGAAGGCCGGCCGCAGCTGCGGGATGATGATGCGGCGGTAGAGGTTGAAGGCCGAGGCGCCGTCGATCTGCGCGGCCCGCACCAGCTCCTGGTCGATGCCACGCAGGCCCGCGAGAAACATCGCCATGACGAATCCGGAGGATTGCCAGATCGCCGCGATGACGATCGTATAGATCGCCCGGTCCGGATTTATCAGCCAGTCGAAGGTGAAGGACGACCAGCCCCAGTCGTGCATCACCTTCTCGATGCCGAGCCCGGGATTGAGGAACCACTTCCAGGCCGTGCCCGTGACGATGAACGACAGCGCCATCGGATAGAGATAAATCGGCCGCAAGCCCCCCTCGATGCGGATGCGCTGGTCGAGCAGGATTGCCAGCAGCAGCCCGAGGGCGATGCAGAGCCCGATATAGAGCGTGCCGTAGATCGCCAGGTTCTCGAGCGCCACGTACCAGTTGGGCTGGCTCCACAGCCGGCCATAGGCGTCGAGCCCGGCGAACTGGTAGAGCGGCAGGATCTTCGACTTGCTGAACGACAGCACGATCGTCCAGCCGATGAAGCCGTAGACGAACACGGCGATCACCGCCAGCGACGGCGACAGCACGATCTTCGGCAGCTGCCCCTGCAGCCACCCGATCACCCGGTCGGTCGATCGTGTCTCGCTCGTGATCGCGGCCATTCTAGTCAAAACCTTCCGTGATTCCCCCGCGAAAGCGGGGGCCCAGAGCAAGTGACGGGCACCGCCCCTGGACCCCCGCTTTCGCGGGGGAATCACGATAGAAGAGGGTCCGCAAGGCTAGCGCCATCGGTGAAAGCCGGCATGACAACAACGGGGCAGGGGCGGGTCGTCCCACCCCTGCAACCGAGGGGAGACCTACATCGCCGACTGCACCGCCGCCACCAACTGCTTCACGGCTTCGTCGGAGGTCTTGATCTCGCCGTTGAAGTGGTTGGTGATAACGTCGTACATGGCCTGCTTCACCGCGGCCGGCGCCGCATGGCCGTGGGCGAGGCTGCCCATCAGGTGGCCGTCGGCGGCCGCTTCCTTGAGGTCCGCCATCGCCTTCTTGCCGCAGTCGTCGAAGTCGTCGACCGACACGTCGGTGCGCGCCGGCACCGAGCCCTTGACCTTGTTGAAGGCCGACTGGAACGACGGCGACATGATCGCCTTCGCCAGTTCGAGCTGCGCCGCCCGCCGGTCGTCGCCGACCTTGAACATGACGAACTGGTCGGAGTTGAAGGTCACGTTGCCCTGCGTGCCCGGGAAGCGGAAGCAGAGGAAGTCCTTGCCCGGCACCTGGTTGGCGTGCAGGAACTCGCCCTTGGCCCAGTCGCCCATGATCTGCATGCCGGCCTCGCCCTTGATCACCATGGCGGAGGCCAGGTTCCAGTCGCGGCCCGGGAAGTTGGCGTCGACATAGGTGCGCAGCTTCGCCATGCGGTCGAACACCGTCTTCATGGTATCGGAGCCGAGCGCGCCGGCGTCGAGGTCGATGAGGGCCTTCTTGTAGAAGTCGGCGCCGCCGGTGGTGAGCACGACGCTGTCGAAGATGGTCGCGTCCTGCCACGGCTGGCCGCCGTGGGCGAGCGGGATGAGGCCGGCCGCCTTGATCTTGTCGAGCGCCGCGATCAGCTCGTCCCAGTTGTTCGGCTGGCTGATGCCGAGCTTGTCGAAGACGGCCTTGTTGGCCCAGATCCAGTTGGTGGAATGCACATTGACGGGGGCGGCGATCCAGCTGCCTTGGTATTTCGAGAATTTCTGCAACGGCGCAGGCACGACCGAATCCCATTTCTCCTGCGCGGCCAGCTCGTTGAGATCGCCGAGGACGCCCTGCTGCGCCCAGTCGAGGATGTCGAAGCCCAGCATCTGCACGGCGGTCGGCGGCTGCCCGGAGGAGACGCGGGCGCGCAGCACCGTCATGGCCTGGGTGCCGCCGCCGCCGGCGACCGGCATGTCCTTCCAGGTGATGCCCTTGGCCTCGAGGTCCTTCTTCAGGACGTTGAGGGCCGCGGCCTCCCCGCCCGAGGTCCACCAGTGCAGCACCTCCACTTCGGCGGCCTGAACCGATCCGGCGGCAAGCGACAGGGCGATGGCGCCGCCCAGCGACAGGAGCATTCTACGCATGGCTATCCTCCTCCAGTTATGGTCGTTCGCTCTTTTTCGATCCGCACGCATGTCACCCCGGCGAAAGCCGGGGCCCATAGACACCGGCCTCTGGAATATGGACCCCGGCTTTCGCCGGGGTGACAACTGAGAATGTACCCCTTCGTGTCCTTTGTGCCTTTGTGGTGAATCTTCCGCGCTACGCCCGTTGCTTGGCGCGCCGCTTGGCAGCCGGCGCGGCATCCAGTTCCTCCCGCATCAGGATCTTCTCGACATGGGCCAGGTGGTCGCGCATCGCTTTGCGCGCCGCCGCGCCGCTGCGCTTGGCGAGCGCTGCGACGATGCGCTCGTGGTCGGCGACGGTCATGCGGTCCTCGTCGCGCAGGCCGGCATGGCGTCCCAGCACGTCGAACATGGGATCCAGCATATGCGCCCACAGCCCGTCCACGAGATTGGCGAGCACGGCATTGCCGGTGAGCGCCGCGATGCGCACATGGAACAGCCGGTCGGCCGGTCGCGTGTCCTTGCCGCCGGCGATGTCGGCGCGCATCTGCTCAATCGCGTCGTGCAGGGAGCGGATGTCGGCGTTGGTGACCTTGGGCGCGGCGCTGAAGGCGATCTCGCCCTCGAGGAGCCGCCGGGCCGCGATCAGGTCGAACGGCCCCGGACCCGGATCCGCCACGGCGGCGAGCAGGCTGCCGGCGTCGCCGCGCGCCCGCTTCACGAAGGTGCCGGCGCCGCCGCGCACCTCGACCAGACCGGCGATCTCCAGCGCGATCATCGCCTCGCGCACCACCGGCCGGCTGACGCCCAGCGTCTTCGCCAGTTCGCGCTCCGGCGGCAGGCGGTCGCCGACGCGGAACTCGCCGGCGTGGATCAGGCCGCCGATCTGCTCGGCGACCTGCTCGTACAACCGTTGGACCTCGACCAGCTGCAGCGGCATGTTTCGCCGTCGGCGTTTCCTCTGGCGAACGCCAATCGCACACCCCGGACCGGAGATCAAGTGGCAAAGTGGCCTGACCACATTGAGGAAGGCGACGCTTCCCGCGGAGGGAGATGTCGCATAGCATCGCATTCGAGACGGACGATGGACGACAAGTCGACCAGCGCGAAGGCGCGCCGAGGGCTGACGGCCGGGGGCATCCTGCTTGCCATCGCCGTCGGCGCCTGCGCGAACCCGCCGCCGCCGACGCTGCCCGCCATGGTCGCGCGCAGCGCGAACGGCGACTACGGCTACGCCGAGACCGCGCGCGGACCCGACCTCTATACGGTGACCTACGTCACCCCCAGCCTCCCGGCCCCCGGCGATCCGGCGAACGACTACGGGCTCGGCGGCCAGAAGCAGCGCGCCTATTCCCTGGCGCTGTGGCGCGCGGCGCAGCTGGCGATCGAGAAAGGCTATCCCGCCTTCCGCGTCGAGAACGAGAGCCGCGACGTGAACGTGGTCCTTACCCCGCCGGCCGCGCCGCCGCCTTATTTGACGACCCCGCTCCGCACCTCGCTCGGTCCGCCCTGCCGCTGGGACTGCGGCAACCCGATCGGCTATTGGGACGATTCGTACTTCAATCCGCGCTACGACGAATGGTACATCCGCTCGCACGCCAGCGGCCGCGCCGTCGCCACCCTGACGGTGAAGCTGCTTCCGGCCGCGGCCGACGGCGCCGAGGATGCCGCCGAGACGGAAAAGCGGCTGCGCGCGACCTACGCGTCGGCGACCTTCTCCCCCTAGGACCGACTCGACCGCCGGCAAGAGCCAATTTTCGCAACCGCAGGGGCGGGAAGACGCGCCCTCATTGTCGATCACGCTTCGATGCGCGACGAAGCGTTCGCGGTTGGCCCGCCCGAGCGGCCTCCCCATAGTCGGTACGAACTCTCGCCTGGTCGCAGTTGCGGCCGCTGCCCGGATACGAAGGAGCATCCTCCATGATCACGCTGTCGATTCGCTATACGTTCGACATCAACAAGCTCGCCGATTTCGAGGCCTATGTGCGTGCCCTTCCGGCGCATATCGAGCGCTGCGGCGGCAAGTGCGTCGGCTATTATCTGCCGACCAAGCTGGCGGGGCCGACCAACACCGCGCTCGGCCTCATCGACTTCCCGAACCTGACCGCCTACGAGCAGTATCGCGAGAAGCTGGCGTCCGACCCCGGCGCCACGGAAACGCTCCGCCGCGCCGAGGCCGCCGGCTGCATCCTCAGCGAGGACCGCGCCTTCATCAGGCGCGTCCCCCAGTGACCGCTATTGCGATTTGGCGGCGACGTTCTCGGGCGCGTGCCGCTGCAGGGCCACGAGTCGGTCCCGCTCGCCGACATCGACGAGGAGCGTCTTGGCATCCTCGCCGCAGGTGAGGTTGAGGGAAGCGCCTTCCTCGCTGTCGAGACCGGCGGTCTCGCCCGGCTTCATCAGCAGGCGGACGCGTGTGGGCGACAGCGGCGACGGGTTCTCCGGATCGCCCTTCTCGGCGATCATGAGCGTGACCGCGCAGTTCTGATTCTCCTGCACGAAGTACCCGCTCATCGCCTTGGAACCGAACGCGTAGCCGATGCTCTGCACCGGCGCATAGCGCGCGTGGCCTTCGCTCGGCGTCAACGGCGCGCCGACGGCAAGCGGAATAAATACCCACAGGCTCGCGGCAATCGTTCCGGCGAAGGCCGCGACGACGGGCAACTTCCGGGACACCATGGCGGTCTCTCTCCTGTAAGAAAGGGGCGGCACGACGGTGCCACCCGGCGAAACGCCCCCATTCCTACGCGCCCGCGCCCGCGCCGACTGTGAGAAAGATCACGCTTTTGGGGGACCCCGTCAGAACCCGAAGGACCGCTGCGCCGGTGGCGGCGGCTCGAGGCGGACGCCCTCCAGTTCCAGCATGCGGCGCTTGGCGGCCGAGCCGCCGGGCGCGGAGAAGCCGCCGACCCTGCCGCCGGCCGCCAGGACCCGGTGGCAGGGGATGAACAGCGCCACCGGATTCGTCGCCATGGCCTCGCCGACGTCGCGCGCCGCCTCGGGGCCGGCGCCGAGTTCCTTCGCCAGCGTGCCGTAGGTGGTGGTGCGGCCCCACCCGACCCGCCGCGCCGCCGCATAGATCCGCTGGAAGAAGGCGTCCTGCTCGCTGAGGTCGAGGTCGAAGCCGGAGAAATCCGTCTCCTCGCCGGCGAAGTAGCGCTTCACGGCGGCGACCGCCGCAGCGACCACCGGCGGGGGCGTGCCGGGCTCGGCGCCCGCTATCCGGCGCCGCAGGAGCCGTTCGGTGGCTTCCGCGCTGCGTGTCGGCAGCTGGAAGCGCGTGATGCCGGCGTCGTTCCAGGCGATGCCGCAGAAGCCGCCGGCGGTTTCGAAGATGAAATAGGACTGCGTCCGGCCCATGACTTGGTCCTCGCTCGTCGATCCATCACGGAAATCGTCGGACCGGGGCGGAGATTCAACCCGATTCTTGCGGCCGATGCCGCTGCCGGATGCATTCCACGAAGCGGGCGCGCGGCGGTAGGATCGCGCCCATCCGCATGCCCTGGGACCACTGAAGCGTGCCGGCGCGATTCAAAGCTGGGCTCTGTTCACAGAGTTGCCTTCATCACGAAGTCCGGGCACTGGCCCTTCGACTTCGGCTGGAAGAATGTGATCCCGCTGCTCTTGCCGATAGCGTCCATCTCGTGCCAGGCCTCATCGCACTGGCCGAGCGCAACCAGGACCCGTACGAGGTTCCATTGGGTGGCCAACGACTCCGGGGCCAGTGCCACCGCGCCGCGGCTTTCGGCAAGCGCCGCGTCCTTGTCGCTCCGCTTCAGGAAGATCTGCGCCCGCACGACCCGATAGAGCGCCAGGTGGTCGCTGGCGGCGACGGATATCTTCTGCATGGCCGTGCCGGTCGCGGGTCGTCCCTTGCGGCTTGGCTGGGTCACCTGGTATTGCCGAATTTCGCGCACGAAGTACTCGCCGCGATGCGGCTGCCCGAGTTCGAGTGCGCGCGCCAGCTCGGCGAGGGCCGCATCGTCATCGCCAGCCTCGGCCAGCGCCAGGCCAACGGCGCCGTGCGCGAACCAGTAGTCAGGGTCGATCGCGAGCGCGCGGTCGTAGTCCCGCCGCGCGCTCGCCTTGTCGCCTTTCTCCCCCGTGATCACGCCACGCCAGACATAGGCCTCCGCAAGCTTCGGCTCGGTCGCGATCGCTGCGTTGAAGTCGGCGATCGCGCCGTCCGGATTCTTGGTCGCGGCGCGCAGCAACCCACGTTCGACATAGGCGCCCGCCAACGTCGCCCCCGACAAGCCGCCGGACTGCACGCGCTGGTCGAGATCGCTCTCGATGTCGCCGCCCGAGTTCGCCGAGCATGCGGCCAAGATGATCGCTAGCACAAGGATGACTCGGCGCATGTGTCCCACCCGTGATCACGTCTATGATTGATATCTTTGCAGCTATTGAGACACGGACTGGGTTAAAAGGCAATCAAGAAAGAGCTCTAACCCCTGGCTTTACTGCCGACGACTGACGTTGACGCGATATTGACTACTTGAGTACGGTCGGAACCTCTTAGTGAAACTTGGCTCACAGTCGCGTTCGTCGACGCTCGCCGCGGGACCAGGGAGGGGAAACGGACATGAAGAGCGGCGGCGGCTCGAGATGGATGCCCTCCAGTTCCAGATGCGGCGCTTGGCGGCCGAACCGCCGGGCGCGGAAAAGCCGCCGCAGAAGCCGCCGGCGGTTTCGAAGATGAGCTAGTGCTGCGCCGTCATGGCCTGGCCCTCGCCCGTCGATCCATCGTGGAAATCGTCGGGCAAGGGCGGAGATTCAATCCGCTTCTTGAGTCGGATGCCGCAGCCAGGTGAATTCCACGGAGCCGGCGGGCGGTGGCGGCTAGCCCAACCGCGTCAACGCAAGAGCCAGGAGCGCGACTTTGCCGGCAAACATGATGTAGAGGCTCATGTCCGAGGATGTTTGCCATGACCCGGAGCGCATGACGAACGCTCCCAAGGTCAGTGGCCGGTGGTCCTGGTCAGAGTCCCGCCAGAATCCGGTTGGCGTGCTGGCAGGGAGAGCTGCTGCGCAGCAAGCGATGGGAAAAGTTTCTCTACGGCGTTTCATGACTGCCATCTCCGATCGGTAAGCTGAACGTTCCCGATGAGTTGTCGAATGACAGGTCGCCGTGCTCGCAGCCCGCGAGTGCCATCAACACGAACGCCGCCATCAACCAGCGACAGGCGACCCGATGATGCCGATAAACCATTGCTGCCTCCATTGAGCAGGATCGAGGCAGCTGTATTCCAACGCAGGCACCGCCGCTTGGACGATGCATGCGAAATGAGGAAGATCGGAACGACCCGTTGTGCCGCGTCTCGGCGAGCCATAGCATGGCCGCCGGGCAAGAAGATCATTTCATGCTGAAACGCGGGCTCACGGTTGCGGTCGCCGCGGTTGCCTCGGCATTCTGGTGCCGCGGCGGCTACGCCGGTTCATGCGCCGACCTGACGGACACCTACGTCTGTCAAAAATATTGCCCGGCCGAGGGCATCGGCGGCTACGACAAAGTCGTCCAGAATGGCGATGAGTTGCTGCTTTCGAACGGCAAGACAAGCGTCAAAGGATATCTCTCTGCCGGCAGCGCAAGAGCGATCATCGCGACGTGGATCTGGAAGGAAAATCCCCTCAAAGGGAAACTGAACGCGGACTGCAGTGAAATCGAGTGGGTGAACGGGAGCGTCTGGGTCAGAAAGAACTGACCTTCGTGCGTCGCAAGGGGCTGCTCAACCCAGCTCCTTCAAGAACCGCCCTGCGACCTGCAGATCGGCGGTCTCGAAACCCTCCTCGAAGCGGGCATGGATGGCTCCGACGAGTTTCCGTGCGTCGTCGAGCCGGTCCTGGTTCCGCCATAGGGTGCCCAGGCTTGTGCTCGTTCGCAGCTCCCATCCGGGGGTCTGCTGCTGGCGGGCACATTCGAGCGACTCGAGAAAATATCGCTCGGCCACGCGTGCGGCGTCCGGCCCGGGTTGGCGCAACGAGATCTCGCCCTTGATCCGCAACAATTCGGCCATATACCAGCGCTCGTCGTTCCGCTCGGATCGCGCGAGCGCATCCTCGATCGCCAGCAGCCCCTCTTTGACCCGCCCGACACGTCCCAGAGCGTCGGCGAACTCGCCGAGAAAGATGCCGTAGTAGACGCCGAACTGGATTTCACGGAGCCGTTCGAGCGCGGCGCCAAGCATGGGTATCCCGTCGACGAGGTCGCCGCTCTTGATCGTCAGCAGGCCCTGAAAGCAACGACCATAAGCCTGCCAAAAGACAAGGGCCTGGCGCTCCGAATGCTCGAGCAGCAGGGTCACATAGCGCTTGGCTGCCGCTAGGTCGCCGACGAAAAAGGCCACCGGGCATGCGGCCTGGACCAGCGCCTGACACAGCGACAGCACGTCGTTTTCGGCCTGCGCACCATCGACGATGCTTTTGGCCAAACGAACTGCCTGATCCGGAAATCCTTGCAGCCATAGAATGCGCGCAAGGAAGCATTGCGCTATTCCGCGCTGATCGAAGACGAAGCGGATGATATGCGCCCCGATCACCGGCACCTCGTATCGGCTGAGCATGCGCTCGATATGCTGCCGGGCCCGGGTCTGGTCGCCCATCAAATGCAGGATGTACCCAACCATGCGATCGCCAACGGCAATGTCCATGGTGTTCGAGTGCCGGGCGGCAAGGGCGGAGAATCGCTCCGCCAGCGTCAGGGCGGAACGGAGCTCGCCCCGATTGAGAAGGCTGGCCCACAGGCCCCAAAGGGCTCGTAGCCGATAATCGATATCGCCCTGCTGTGCGGAGATCTCGCGCACGCGAGTCCAGGCGGCCTCGGTCTCGGCGACGAACCCCCTCGTCTGCATGAGAGACCAGGCGCGCGCCGCATAGAGGCGCATCTCGAGGTCCAGGCTGCGGCTCTCGGGATGGGTCGCCAGCGCGCGGTCGACACGCTCGGCGCATTCGCTGGTAAGCGAAAACGCGAACCACAGGGGGACGGCTGCAACCGTGAGCGCGACGCCCATTGCGGGCTCCCCAGCCGGCGAAAACGCCCAGTCCAGCGCCGCCCTGACGTTGTCGATCAGATGGCGATAGCGCTCCCGCCATTCGGCCGCCGGC
>JBKOWC010000146.1:0-10081 GCA_046724215.1 Pseudomonadota bacterium
ACACGGAAGACGAAGAAGACGAAGACGTCGGCGCGGCGGAGGACGACGAGGACGAGCCCGCGGCAGCGGACGCGCCCGCCGGCGAAGGCGCGCTGTTCAAGTCCCTGTTCGGCACGCTGAAGCGGGAAATCGATAAGGACAAGCGCGCCGGCAAGGTGACCACGGAGCGCCAGCTGAGCGTCGATGGCGCCAAGGAGGCGCTCGAAGGCCTGGTGCGCAACGCCGGTACCGATCGTCCGCTGGAGGCCATGCTGCGGGAGCGCGACAGCCTGAACGGCGTCATGAGCGCTTTCCTGCCTTCGCTGCGGAATCCCAGCTTCGGCGGGAGCGGGCCGAAATCCGGCAGCCGGGCGGCCGGCGTCATCGCACGCTTGCAGGAGGCGAAGACCACGATCGCCGCCGACGCTCTCCGCCTCGCCCGGCCCAAGGGCGAGGCGGAGCTGACGCAGCGCCTGTTCCTCCGCTATGCGAAGCTGACGGCGGCGCTGCACGCGGCCGGCAACGATGCCACCAAATCGCGCCATCTGGAGCGCGACGAAGCACGCGCCCTGATGTTGGAGACCCGCTGGTATCTGCGCCGGCACCACGCGACGCTCGCCGAACCGATCTGGTCGCGGGACCAGGTTGCCGTCGATGCGAACCTCGTCTTCTGCCAGGGCGGCACGGCGCTGAGTCGCCACCTTGCCCCGCTCGCCGAGCAGCGCGGCTTGACGCTCGCGCGCGCCAGCGAGCCGGGCGCCGACTGGGCGGCTGCCCATGCCCGCGCGCTGCAGGCGGCCGGGTTGGCGGCGTTCGACCTGTCGAGCCCCGACCCGCAGCTCTACTACGACCTCGGCATCGCGCTCACGCTGGGCACCGAGCTGCTGCTGGTGGCGCGCCGCGACGTGAAGCTGCCCTTCGACGTCGCCCAGGACGTACTGCGCTACGACGACGACGCGGCGCCGGCGCGAGCGCTGCCGAAGGCCCTCGACGATGCGCTCTACAACCTGAAGCCGGTGCGCGCGACCGAGTCGGGGCTGGCGCGCACCGTCGCGCGCGTCGCCGAACTGGCAGCCGCGGCGCCGCCGACGCCCTTCGTCGATGTCATGCTGAAGCAGGTGCAGGCGGCGGCGAACGATCCCATCGAGCTGCGCGGCGCCATCGCCGGCCTGCAGCCCTATCTGGGTCCGAACCCGCCGCCGCTCCTCTATCCGCGCTGGCCGGGGCACTATCCGGAAGCCGGCAACCGGCGCTGCTTCGTCGTCATGCCGTTCCGGCGGCACCTCGACGGCGCCTGGCAGGCGATCGCCGCCGGCTGCGAAGACGCCGGCGTCGCCGGCGTGCGCGGCGACATCGCGCCCGGTCAGGAGATCATCGAATCGATCTGGCAGGAGATCGGAAAGGCAAGCTGCATCGTCGTCGATCTCACCGATCTCAATCCGAACGTCTGCCTCGAGCTCGGCATGGCCGACGCGCTCGGCCGCCCGACCCTGCTGATCGGCCGCAAGGGCACCGATCGCGCGCGGCTGCCGAGCATCGCGACGCGCCGCTTCCACGGCTACGCGCCGGACGATGCCACCGCGCTGCGCGCCCTCGTCCGCGGCTTCGCCCGCGCCGGCGCGCCGAAGACGCCTGCCCGCCCGTTGGCACACCTGCTCGGACCGGACTTCCTCCGCCTGACGCCGCACGACCCGCTCGGGCTCCTCGCCGGCACGCCCTTCGGCAAGCCGAAAAGCGAGAAGTAGCGCGCTACAGGATTGCGTTGCCCTCCGGCAGGGACGACCGGCAGGTCGCCGCAACTGGCACCGTGGACAATTTTTGCTATATATTGTCGAAGTAATATTTCATCGGAGCACGCTGTGAACGTCTCGCTCACCCCTGAACTCGAGCGCATGATTCGCGAGAAGGTCGAGACCGGCCGTTACGCCTCGACCAGCGAAGTCGTTCGCGAGGCGTTGCGACTGCTGGAGCAGCGCGACCGGTCCGAGCAGGAGCGTCTGGCCGGGCTGCGCGACATCTGGAACCAGGGCGTGGCCAGCGGCCCGGCCGGCGAGCTTGATTTTCGCGCCTTGAAGCAGAAGGCCAGATCTCGGCTGCGCACCAAGCGCTGAGCGCGCCGTGCGCGTTCACAAGACCCGCCAGGCGGAAGCGGATCTGCTGAACATCTGGTTCCACATCGCTGAACACGACATCTCCGCCGCCGACCGGCTCTTGGACCGCGTGGAACGGCGGTGCACGACGCTTGCACAGCGACCCAGGCTCGGCGCGGCGCGACCGGAAATCGCGCCCGATGCCCATTCGCTGGTCGAGGGCCGGTACCTTATCCTCTACCGGATCGTCGGGCAGGTCATCGAAATCGTCCGTGTCGTGCATGGCGCCCGCGATTTGGCGACACTGTTTTCGGAGTGGACCCGATGAGGGTCCGTGACCCCATCTGGTCGTCCCCACGAAGCTGGCTAATCCAGCGTCTGCCGGTAGCGCCTGAGCGCGAGGGCGGCGGCGGCCAGCAGGAACAGCAGGATCGGCCAGAGCTGGGGCAGGATCTCGGGCCAGCCGTTGCCCTTGAGGAGGATGCCGCGGACGATGCGCAGGAAATGGGTGAGCGGCAATAGCTCGCCCAGGACCTGCGCCCACTCGGGCATGCCGCGGAACGGGAACATGAATCCCGACAGCAGCATCGAGGGCAGGAAGAAGAACATGCTCATCTGCATGGCCTGCATCTGGCTGCGCGCCAGCGTCGAGAAGGTGAAGCCGACGGCGAGGTTGGCGGCGATGAAGACGAAGACGCAGAGGATCAGCAGCCCCAGGCTGCCCAGCATCGGCACGCCGAAGAGCACGACGGCCGTCGTCAGGATGACGCCCATCTGCACGAAGCCGACGAAGACGTAGGGGATGATCTTGCCGAGCATCACCTCGAGCGGCCGCACCGGCGTCGCCAGCAGGTTCTCCATGGTGCCGCGCTCGAACTCGCGCGTGACGGCGACCGCCGTCATCATCGCAAGGGTCATGGTGAGGATCGTGCCCATGAGGCCGGGCACGATGTTGTATTCGGTGATGCCCTCCGGGTTGTAGCGTCGGTGCACCCGCACCTCGAACGGCGGGTCGCCCGGCTGCAGCGACCGCAGGGGGCCGATGAGGTCGTGCATCAGCGCCGTCTGGTTGAGCTGCGCCAGCGAAGCGAGCGCGTTGCCGGTGGCGACCGGATCGGTGGCGTCGGCCTCGACGAGCAGCGCCGGCTTTTCGCCCCGTTCCAGCCGATGCGAGAAGTCGACGGGGATGTCGACGACGAACTGCACCTCGCCCAGGGCGATCATCTCGTCGGCCTGCGCCGGACTGTCGGGCCAGGCGACGATGCGGAAATAGGTGGTGTTCTCGAGCGCCCGCACGATCGAACGCGCCAGGGTGCCGTTGTCGCCGAGGACGACGGCGGTCGGCAGCGCGCGCGGATCGCTGTTGATCGCATAGCCGAACAGCAGCAGCTGCATGATCGGCACCCCGACCATCATCGCGAAGGTCAGGCGGTCGCGCAGCATCTGGATGAATTCCTTCACCAGCACCGCGCGGAAGCGATTGAGCGAGAGGCCGCGCGCGCTCATCGCGGATCGGCTCCCGCCTGCGCCAGCGTGTGGATGAAGACGTCCTCGAGCGACGGCGCCGCCGGCTGCCATTCGTAGCGCGGATCGTCGCGGAACGGCGTGATGGCGGCCTCGAGCTGCGCCGCGTCGGTGCCGGTGACGTGCAGCGCCGTCCCGAAGGCCGCGACCATCTCGACCCCCGGCCGCTTCCGCAGCTGCGCCTG
Source organism: Pseudomonadota bacterium (assembly GCA_046724215.1). Classification (GTDB taxonomy): domain Bacteria; phylum Pseudomonadota; class Alphaproteobacteria; order Dongiales; family Dongiaceae; genus JBKOWC01. The sequence goes on from JBKOWC010000146.1 coordinate 3,779, forward strand.
CAGGTCGCCGAGGTCGTCGCCCGAGACCATCCAGGTCGTCAGCCCCGATCCCTCCACCACGTCGCCGACCGAGCCTTCGAGCAGCAGCTTGCCCCAGGCGAGATAGGCGATGCGGTGGCAGCGCTCGGCCTCGTCCATGTAGTGGGTGCTGACCAGCACGGTGACGCCCTCGCCCGCGAGGTCGTGGATCATCTCCCAGAATTCGCGCCGCGCGTTGGGGTCGACGCCGGCCGTCGGCTCGTCGAGCAGCAGCAGCTCCGGCTCGTGCATGACGCAGGCGGCGAGCGCCAGCCGCTGCTTCCAGCCGCCGGAGAGCGCCCCGGCCAGCTGGTGTTGGCGGTGCTCGAAGCCGAAGCGATTGATGATCGCCTCGGTGCGCGGCGCCAGCGGCCGCACGCCGTACATGCGGCCGATGAACTCGAGGTTCTCGCGCACCGTCAGGTCTTCGTAGAGGCCGAAGCGCTGCGTCATGTAGCCGACGCGCCGCTTGATCTCGGCGGCCTGGGTGCGGATGTCGAAGCCGAGGCACTCGCCCGTGCCGGCATCCGGCGTAAGCAGGCCGCAGAGCATGCGGATGGTCGTCGTCTTGCCGCTGCCGTTGGGTCCGAGGAAGCCGAAGATCATGCCGCGCGGCACCTCGATCGCGAAGTCCTTCACCACGGTCTTGTCGCCGAAGCGCTTGGCGAGACCGCTCACGCGGATGGCCGGCCGCGCGTCGTTCATGGACCGGTCAGCGCGACGTCGACCGGCTGGCCGACGCGCAGCGCCTCCGGGTGCTCGGTCGGCCGCGCCTCGATCATGAACACGAGCCGGGCGCGCTCGGTGCGGCTGTAGATGACCGGCGGCGTGTATTCGGCGCGCGGCGAGATGAAATGCACGATTGCCGGGATAGGCCCGGTACAGCCGTCGCAGCTGACCAGCACGCTCTGCCCGACCCTCACCTGAGCCACCACCGCCTGCGGCACGAAGAAGCGGATCTTCACGTTCGCCGGCGGCAGCAGCTGCACGACGGGCAGGCCGGCCGGCACCATCTCGCCCGGGCGATAGAGCGTGTCGAAGACGAGGCCGGCCGCGGGCGCCGTGCCGCTCTTCTGGCCGAGCCGCCATTGCGCCTGGTCGAGCGCCGACTGCGCCGCGGTGACAGCTGCCTCGGCGGCGTGGATCTCCTCGGCGCGCGCCGGCATGCGGGCGATCTCCAGCTGCGCGTCGAGCTCGGCGACGCGGTTCTGGTCGCGGTCGCGCTGCGCCCGCGCGTCGTCGAGCTGCTTCTGGCTGGATACGCGCGTCGCCCGCAGCTGCACCTGCCGCTGGAAGTCGGCCTCGGATTGCTGCAGGGCCGCGGCGGCCTGGGCGCGCTGCGCCGCGATCGCGTCGACCTCCGGCTGGCGGCGGCCGGTCTGCAGGTCGGCCAGCTGCGCCTGCGCCTGGCGGAGTCGCGCGATCGCCTCGTCGCGCGCCGCGCGCTCGGCGAAATCGTCGAGGCCGAAGAGCGGCGTTCCCTTCTCGACGTGATCGCCGCGCGCGACGTCGAGACGCATCAGCGTGCCGCCGACCGAGCTGGTGACCATCACGTAGTCGGCCTCGACATAGCCGCTGTAGGTCGCGGCCTGACCGCCGCCGATGCCGATGGCGCGCTCCAGGCGATGCAGCCAGGTCGAGGCGGGGCCGGTCGCCGCCTGGGGATCGGTCGGCTCCGCGTGGACGGAAAAGATTCCTGCCTGCCAGGCGAACAGCGCTGCGCCCACGATGGCCAGCGCAGCGATGGCGAGAATGAGGCGCTTCATGCCGCCGGCTCCCTCAGCAGGCCGTGCAGCAGCAGGTCGACATGGGCGCGGCACAGGGCCGGGAGGTCGGGCCCGTCGTTGTCATACGGCGCCAGCGAGTGCCGCCAGAGCATCGTCACCAGCAGCGGCGCCACCACGCAATAGAAGACCTGATCGACATCGACGTTGCGGAATTCGCCGCGCTCGATGCCGCGGCGGAGCAGGCCGCGGACGAGGCGGCGGCCGCGGCGCAGCACCTCGTCGACATAGAACCGCGCCAGGTCGGGGAAGTTGCCGGCCTCCGACAGCACGAGCTTGGGGATCGCGCTCACCGGCGAGCCTCCCATAGCAGCGGGAAACGAGAGGATGAACTTCGCCAGCAGGTCGGGCGTCGGCCCCGTCGCCGCCGCCAGCATCTCCTCGCGCTGGGCGAAGATCGGCAGCAGGAACTGGCGGACCGCCGCCTTGAACAGCTCCTCCTTGCTCGAGAAGTAGAGATAGAGCGTGCCGCGAGTGACACCGGCGCGCGCAGCGATGTCGTCGAGCCGCGTCGCCGCGAAGCCGCGCTCGGCAAAGCTCGCCAGTGCCGCCGCGATGATCTCCTGCGGCCGCGCCTCCTTGCGCCGGCGCCAGCGCGGTCGTGCTGCGTTGTCCATGATGGCTCTAATAACTAACGCGTAAGTTAGTTATACACCCACCGGTGCCCGCGTTGCAAGTCCCCTCCCGAAGCGAAGCTTGATTTCCCAACTCGAATGTTCCTATTATGTTCTCGACGACCATGCGCCCGAGATCCCGGGAATCAAACGATGACACCAAGCGAGCCATCCTATCTCCAGCGACGCGCTCGCTTGGCCAAGAACGGTCGATTCGAGCGACCCACCCCATGCCAAGCGAGGATCCTCGCTTGGCGAGGCCCCGTAGGGGCGACCGGAAGGTCGCCCGTCTATCCCCTCGCATGGACGCCGCGGGCGACCTGCCGGTCGCCCCGACAAAATCATTTCCCCGCTGGACATGGGGTTCATCGGCGGAATATCGCCTGGACCCGATGCAGCTTCCGCCGGACGGCCGACGCCGCTATCCTCGCGCTGGCAACGACGGCATGGGAGAGGCGGCGCGCATGAACGAGATGGGCTGGAACCGGGCCGGCGGCGGCTTCCGATCGGTGAACCTGATCGACGAGATCGTCGTCGACTCGGACGCGGGGAACCCCAAGGTCTGGGTGCCGCTGGCGCCGGGCGTATCGCTGCGCCCTTTCATGTTCGACGTCACGAACGGCCAGTGGAGCAGCCTGCTGCGCGTCGATCCCGGCAAGAGCCTCGCCTGCCACTATCACACCCAGGTCGTGCACGGCTACACGCTGGCCGGCGGCTGGCGCTATCTGGAGCACGACTGGGTTGCGAAGGCCGGCACCTATATCTTCGAGCCGCCGGGCGAGATGCACACGCTCGTGGCCGACCCGAAAGAAGGCATGACGACGTTCTTCGTCACCCGCGGCTCGCTCATCTACACCGATCCCGCCACCGGCAAGCAGACGGGCTACGAGGACGTCTTCACCCGCCTCGCCCTCTGCCGCAGCCACTACGCCGCCGCCGGCTTCGACGAAAGCATCATTCAGGGCATGATCCGCTAGCGGCCGCCGTCGACATCCCAGTCAGAGGAATGAATTCACATGGCGCAAGGCATCGCCTACGTTGAAGGCAAGTACATTCCGGCCGACCAGGCGCGGATGGCGATCTTCGATCTCGGCTTCACGCGCGGCGACGCCGTCTACGACACCACGTCCGTGTGGAAGGGCAACTTCTTCCGGCTCGACGATCACGTCGCCCGCTTCCTGCGCTCGGCCGCCGGCATGCGCCTCAAATGTCCGCACGAACCCGAATCGCTGAAGCGTATCCTCGCCACCTGCGTGCAGCGCGCCGGCCTGGAGAACGCTTATGTCCAGATGATCATGACGCGCGGCATGTATCAGTCGCTCACCAACCGCGATCCGCGGCTGTGCGAGAACCGCTTCATCGCCTATGCCCTGCCCTACCTCTGGATCGTCAGCCCGGAGAAGCAGGAGACCGGCATCAACCTCGCCATCGTCGACAACCGCCGCACGCCGACCGAGGCGATCGATCCGCGCATAAAGAACTTCAACTGGATGGACCTGGAGCGCGGCCTCTTCGAGGCCCTCGACCGCGGCGCCGACAATGCCGTGCTCTGCACGCCCGCCGGCCTGCTCGCCGAGGGGCCCGGTTTCAACTTCTTCCTCGTCAAGGACAAGCGGCTGCTGACGCCGCGGTCCAACATGCTCGAAGGCATCACGCGGCAGACCGTCTTCGACCTCGCCGCCCAGATCGGCGTCGAGTGCGTCGCCGCCGACCTGCCGCCGGAGGCGCTCAGGAACGCCGACGAGGCCTTCCTCTCCTCGACCGCCGGCGGGATCATGCCGGTCACCCAGGTCGATGGGAAACCGCTCGGCAACGGCGCCCCCGGCCTGCTGACGGGCGAGCTGCGCACGCGCTACTGGCAGCAGCGCGAGGCCGGCTGGCTGGGGACGCCGGTCAGCAGCCTGGCCGAGCCGGAGGAGGCACTTTCCGCGACCGCGTGACGGACGCCGGCGCCCGGCATAGTTAACGAACGACTTCAATAACCGGCGCTTAACCAATTGTGCCGAAAGGCGCCAGCCGCCGGGTCGGGCCGAGCGGGCCGGTTCCGGAAAATTCGCCGCAAACAATTGAACCAAGGCGATCTTTTACGGCGGCTTTACCTACCTTTGCCAAAGTTAAAGCGACAAATTGAAGGCGGTCCGCTTCCCGGGAGGCCGCAATGAAGGCGCATGACCAAAGCAACCGCCAAGGCCGAAGAGACCGCGACGACAGCTGCCGACCGGAATAAGGGCGGCAAGCTGCGCGGCATTCCGCTCGATCTCGAATCGGCGGTCACCAACCTCGACCTGCCGGACAACGTCATCGTCCGTGTCGAGGAGATGCCCGTGGGCGCCCGGCTCTCCGCCGGCACCGGCGCGGCCGCCCTGTTGACCGCCGACAACGACCGCGACCCCGGCAACGTCTGGTCGCTACGCCTCTCCGAACTGCGCGACCTGCACCTGCTGACGACGGCGACCGAGCCGGCCAACTATCCCCTCACCATCCGCGTGCTCCTGCCCGACCCCGACGGCTACGACTACGCGACGACGCTGGCCAAGTTCGACCTGCTGGTGACGGACACCGGCAGCGTGTCGGCCTTCAGCGGACTGCAGGGCGAGGAGCGCAGCAAGAGCGATCCGTCGCTGCTGCATCTGCGCAGCATCATCAGCAAGGGCCGCAAGGGCGAGACCAAGTCCGGCAAGCGCGCGCTCAACCTGATCGATCCGAACGCGCCGCGGCCGCCCGACGAGCATCGCTCGACCGCCGTGCTGCAGACGCTGCTGGACGAGGAGGACCGCCGCGAGGCCGAGCGCAAGCGCATGGCCGACGCCGAAGCCGACTGGCTGTCGCGCGAAGAGCGTCGCCTGGCCATCGCCCGCGAGGAGTGGGAGAAGGAGACGCAACAGCGCATCGCCGGGGCCCTTGCGCAGGCGCAGGTCGCCGAGGCCGAGCGGCTGAACACGGCCGAGGCGCGGTTCAAGGACCGGCTCGCCGAGCAGCTGGCGGCGGCCGAACGGCGCTGGCAGACACGGCAGCTCCGGCAGAAGAATACCGACGGCGGCGGCAAGGCCGCCGACGTCGAACCGTTTATCGATATCGAGGCGATCGAAGCCAAGCTGCAGGCGGAGTTCGACGCCAAGCTCACCGCCGCCGAAGCCACGGCGCGCGCCGCGGCCGAAGCGGCGCTGCAGGAACGGCTGGCATCCGCCGAAGCGCAGTGGCGCGCGGCCGAAGCCGAGCGGACCGCGGCGAGCGAAGCAAAGGCGAAAGAGGAAGCCCAACGGCAAACGGCAGCGGCCGACGAACGCATCGCGGCGGCCGAGGCTGCCGGCGCGGCCTTGCTGCAGGAGCGGCTGGCGGCGGCCGAGACACAATGGCACGCCGCCGAGGCCGAGCGCATCGCCGCCGCCGAGGCCAAGGCGAGCGCCGAACTGGCGCAGCGCCTGGCCAACGCCCAGGCGCAGGCCGCGGCGAACGAGGCGGCGCTCGAGGCGCGCGCACAGGAGCGGCTGGCGGCTGCCGAAGCGCAATGGCGCGCGGCGGAAGCCGAGCGCGTCGCCGCCATCGAGGCCAAGGCGAGCGCCGAGCTGGCGCAGCGCGTCACCGACGCCCGGGCGGCGGCCACGTCAAGCCAGGCCGCCGTCGACGGGCTTCTCCAGGAACGGCTGGCGGCCGCGGAGGCGCAGTGGCGCGCCGCCGAGGCCGAGCGCATCGCCGCCGTCGAGGCCGCGGCGAACGACGCGGCCAAGCAACGGATCCGGGAGGCAGAGGAGACCCTGCTCGAACTGCATGAGGGCCAGCTCGCGACCGCCCAGTCCAAGTGGCGGGCCGAAGAGGCCGAGCGCCTTGCCGCCGCCAAGGCGCAATGGGAAGAGGCGGCCGCAGCCGGATCGAGTGCGGCGCAGGAG
>JBKOWC010000282.1:0-19115 GCA_046724215.1 Pseudomonadota bacterium
GCCTGCGGCAGCGGCTTCCTGCTGGTCGTGCCGGGCATCCGGCCGGCCTGGGCCGCCGCCGGCGACCAGAAGCGCGTGATGACGCCGGCCGAGGCCGCCCGCCTGGGCGCCGACTGCCTGGTCATCGGCCGGCCGATCACGGCCGCCGCCGATGCCGCCGACGCCGCCCGCCGCGTCGCCGCCGAGATCGCCGCGGCGTGAATCGAGCGCCCGGCGTCGGAACCGTCGAGCATGAGCCTGCACGGATGAACGCCATTCCCCCGCAACCGGTCCCCCGGCGGCTGCCGGTCGGCGCCACGGCGGCCGCGGCATGGCGGCTGGTCTGGCAGTCGCGCGACGACCTCCTGCGCATCGCCGCCGTCCCGCTGCTGATCTCGTTCTGCCTGTCGCTGGCGACGCAAGCCTGGCGCAGCCCGACCGCCCTCTTCCTGGTGGTCCTGCTCGACTGGCTGCCGCTCACGCTGTTTGCCGTCGCCTGGCTGCGCTTCCTGCTGCATCGCGACAACGCCGGCGCCCGCCGCCTGGCGGCGCGCTGGAGCCCGCGCGAGACCAAATTCCTATCCCGCCTCGTGCTGATCAACGTCGGGACGGGGCTGGCCGCCCTCCTCGTCACCAGCCTCATCGCGGTCGCGCTCGGCATCCGGCTGGACGGCAGCGGCAGCTCCATCCTGCTGGTCTTCGTGGCGGCGGGCATCGCCGCCGCCTATCTGACGCTGCGCCTGTCGCTGACGCTCCCGGCCGCCGCCGTCGACCTCGCCTATGGCTTCCGCGACTCGTGGCGCGACACAGCGGCTTGCGGGGTGCCGCTGCTGCTGGCGATGATGCTCGCGAACCTGCCCGCCGTCGCGGTCCTGGTGCTGCAGTCGACGCCGCTCGCGGATGCGCTGCCCTATACGCTCCTGCTGATGACCGACGGACTCGCCTATGTCGTGTTTGCCGCCTCGATGACCGTGCTGGCCCTGGCCTTCCGCGCCTGTACCGGCTTTCCCGGCCGGCTGCGCGCCGTGGTCTCCCGCTAGATGCCCGTGCGCGCCAAGATCTGCGGCATCAACAGCCGCGAAGCGCTCGACGCGGCGGTGACCGGCGGCGCCAGCTTCGTCGGCTTCGTCTTCTATCCGCCGAGCCCGCGCGCCCTCGCGCCGGCGGCGGCCGGCGAGCTGGCGGCGGCGGTGCCGCGCACGGTCGGCAGGATCGGCCTCTTCGTCGACGATGCCGACGAGCGCATCGCCGAGATCCTCGCCAAGGCGCCGCTCGACATGCTGCAGCTGCACGGGCAGGAGACGCCGGCGCGCGTGGCCGCGATCCGGCGCCACTTCGGCCTGCCGGTCATGAAGGCGGTGAAGGTCGCCGGCGCCGACGACCTCGCCGCGGCCGACGGCTATGTCGGCGTCGCCGACTGGCTGCTGTTCGACGCCAAGCCGCCCAAGGAGATGACCGGCGCGCTCCCGGGCGGCAATGCGCTCGCCTTCGACTGGCAGCTACTGGCCGGCCGCTCCTGGCCGTCGCCCTGGATGCTGTCGGGCGGCCTGACGCCGGAGACCCTGGGCGAGGCGGTGCGCATCTCGGGCGCCCGCGTCGTCGATGTCTCCTCCGGGGTCGAGGCGGCGCCGGGGCAGAAGGATCCGGTCAAGATCGCGGCGTTCCTGGCGGAGGCGGCGAAGCTCTGAGGCTCGCGAATTCCGGACCCAGCGGTCAGCCCGCGTAGCAGGCGGCGGTCAGCTTGCGGAAGGCGGCGGCCCGATGGCTGATGGCGTGCTTCAGCGCCGGATCGAGTTCGCCGAACGTCACGGTCTGGCCGTCGGCGATGAAAATGGGGTCATAGCCGAAGCCCTTGTCGCCGCGCGGCGGCCAGACGAGACTGCCGTCGACGCGGCCCTCGAAGGATTCACAGTGGCCGTCCGGCCAGCAGAGCGAGAGCACGGCGACGAAATGGGCGCGCCGGTCCGTCGCCTGCCTTTCCTGCAGCTCGCGCTCGACCCGCGCCATGGCAACGCGGAAGTCCCGGCCCGGGCCCGCCCAGCGGGCGGAGTAGATGCCGGGCATGCCGCCCAGCGCATCGACGACGAGGCCGGAGTCGTCGGCAAGAGCCGGCAGCCGCGACCGCGTCGCGGCCGCCCGGGCCTTCAGTTCGGCATTGGCGACGAAGGTCGCACCGGTCTCCTCCGGCTCCGGCAGATCGAGCGCGGCGGCCGAGATGACCTCGATCCCGTAGGGCGCCAGCAGCTCCGCGATCTCGCGTGCCTTGCCGGCGTTATGGCTGGCAATGACGAGCTGTCGGTCGGTGAAGCGCCTCGGCGGCATGCGCGGCTCCAATATTCTCGGCGTGAGGAGACGGGAATGGTCGGCGGACCATAGCTCCGGCAGCTCCAGGAGCGGACATCTCTCCGTGATTCCCCCGCGAAAGCGGGGGTCCAGGGCCGGCGCACCGTCACTTGACCTGGACCCCCGCTTGCGCGGGGGAATCAATGAATAACTGCACACGGGAGGCGACTCCCGGTCAGCCAAGGCCGAGCGTGCGCCGCTGCAGGGCCACCAGCTGCGTCGTGCCACGGCGCGCCAGGTCGAGCATGGCGTTGAAGGACTCCGGCGAGAACGGCGCGCGTTCGGCGGTACCCTGTATCTCGACGATGCTGCCGGAACCGGTGAGGACGAAATTCGCATCGGCCTCGGCGGTGCTGTCCTCGTCATAGTCGAGATCGAGGACGGCGGCGCCGCCGACGAGGCCGCAGGAGATCGCGGCGACCTGATCGGTGAGCGGCATGTCCTTGACGGCGCCGAGGCGCCGCATGTGCTGGAACGCCAGATGCAGCGCCACATAGGCGCCGGTGATGGCGGCGGTGCGGGTGCCCCCGTCGGCCTGGATGACGTCGCAGTCGATCTTGATCTGCCGCTCGCCGAAGCCGTCGGATTTCGTCACCGCGCGCAGGGAGCGGCCGATGAGGCGCTGGATCTCGTGGGTGCGGCCGCCCTGGCGCCCGCGCGCCGCCTCGCGCTCGGTGCGCGTGCCGGTCGAGCGCGGCAGCATGCCGTATTCGGCCGTCACCCAGCCGCGGCCGGTGTTGCGCAGGAAGGGCGGCACGCGGTCTTCGATGCTGGCCGTGCACAGGACGTGCGTGTCGCCGAAGCGGGCGAGGCAGGAGCCCTCGGCGTGCTTGCTGACGCCGGGCTCGAGCGAGATCGGGCGCAGGGCGTCGGCGGCTCGGCCGGAAGGGCGCATCGGGGGCCTCGCGAGCTGGTGGCGGGCGCACGCTATCCCGCCCGCGCCCGAGGGTCCAGCCTGCCGGCCGAGGCTCAAGCCTAACATATCAGATATCTGTTATCTTTTCTTGCGCAGACAGGAGGCGTTCCGCTAGCGTCGTGCCACTGGCAACCTGGGAGGTACCATGGCCCGGCTTTCACTCGGCGATCGGGGCATTGTCATTGCGATGGACCACGCGCGGACGCTGGGCGTGGTGCCGGGCCTCGAGAATCCGGGCGGCGTGCTCGATCGGGTCATCGGCGCCGGCGCCGATGCGATCATGACGTCCTATGGGGTAATCAAGCACTATCGGGATAAACTGCTCGGGCGGCTGCCTGTCTACCTCCGGCTCGACGGCGGGCCCAGCATCTACCGCGAGGACTGGCTGCGCTACAGTGAGTGGAGCCTGCTGCACACGGTCGAGGACGCGCGCCGGCTCGGCGTCGACGGCGTCTGCGTCATGGGCTTCATGGGCGGCGCCGTGGAAATGCGCACCTATGAGATCGTGGCGCGGGTGGTGGGCGAGTGCGCCAGCGACGGCCTGCCCGTGATGGTCGAGGCCTTGCCCTGTCCGGCGGACCGGATTCCCGACCCGCTCGACGCCGGCGCCATGGCCTCGGCCTCGCGCATTGCCTTCGAGCTCGGCGCCGACATCGTCAAGACCTACTACACCGGCGCCGCCGACAGCTTCCGCAAGGTCACCTCGGCCTGCCCGGTGCCGGTGATGATCGCCGGCGGCGTCAAGATGGACACGATCCGCGCCGCGCTCGAGGTGGTGCATGGCTCGGTCAAGGGCGGCGGGCGAGGCGTCGTCTTTGGGCGCAACATCTGGCAGGCGCCGGACCCGGCCGCGGTGGTGCGCGCGCTCGGCGCCATCATCCATCACGGCAAGGGCGTCGACGAGGCGATGCAGGCGGGCGGTTTGAAGAACTGAGGTACGCTGGATTCGCCGATCGTGACGTCGGCGATCGCGTTTTCTCGTGGCAAGAACAACCGTCGTGGCATGCAGGAATGCTTGGATTCTCCGATGTGCGTCCTTCGACAAGCTCAGGATGAGGTAGAGTCTTTGTGCCACCAAGATTGCTCCTCATCCTGAGCTTGTCGAAGGACGCTCGATGGTCTTGCATCACCGCGATTGACACTTTCGACTAGTTGGCCGCGACGGAGTCCCGCAGGAGGCAACTGGGCGGCAGCGATGGCAGAGCGGTTCGAGGCGCCCTTCCTGATCGGCATCGATGTGGGGACACAGTCGATCCGCACGATCGCGTTCGATGTGCGCGGCCGCAAGGTGGCGCAGGCCTATCGGCCGACGCCGGCGCACACCCTGGACGGCGGGCGCGGCGAGTACGATCCGGATGCGCTGTTCGCGACCGTCGTCACCTGTCTCGCGGAAACCGCCGGCGCGCTCGCGGGCCGACCCGTGGCCGGGATGGCGGTGGGCAGCGTCGGCGAGAGCTGCGTTGTGCTCGACGAGCAGGGGCGGTCGCTGGCGCCCTCGCTGGTGTGGTTCGACCGGCGGACCGAGGACGCCGCGAACCGCATCGTCGAGCGGGTCGGCGCCGACCGGCTCTTCCAGATCACGGGCCTGCGGATCGATTCGACGCTGACGCTCTGCAAGCTCGCCTGGATGCGGGAGCACTGGCCGGAGGCGATGGGCCGCACGCGCCGCATCCTCAACATCGCCGACTGGATCGCCTTTCGTCTCACCGGCGAGGCCGCCACCGACCTGACGCACGCCTCGCGCACGCTCTATTTCGACATCCACGAGCGGCGCTGGTCGGAGGAGCTGCTGGCCGTCGTCGGGCTCGATTCGGGCTATCCAGCGCCGCTTGTCGCCAGCGGCACGCGGGTCGGCACGGTGCGCGCGGAGGTGCTGGCCGAGACCGGCTTGGCCGGCCGGCCGGTGGTCGCCGCCGGCGGCCACGACCATCTCTGCGGCTCCTATGCCGCAGGGATCAGCCGGCCGGGCATGCTGCTCGACAGCATGGGAACGGCCGAGGCCATCCTGCTCGCGACCGCCTTTCCGCTGCTCGATCCGTCGGTGATGCGGCGCGGCTTCATCCAGGGCGCGGTCGCCACGCATCGCTCGCTCTCCTACCTGGGCGGCGGCATCAACAGCGCCGGCGGCGCCATCGAGTGGTTCCGTGCCATCGCCGGCAACGCGCCGCATGAGACGCTGATCGCCGAGGGGGAGGCGACGGGACCCGGCAGCCAGGGCGTCGTCTTTCTGCCGCACCTCGTCTACAGCCCGCCGCCGGACCCGGACGTCAACGGGCGCGGCGGCTTCATCGGCCTCACCGCCCATGCGACCCGCGGGGCGCTCTATCGCGCCGTGCTTGAGGGGCTCGCGATGCAGGCGCGGCTGCTGGTCGACGCCATGGCGGCGCTGCCGGGCATCACGCCGCCCAACGAGATCCGCGCCATCGGCGGCAATTCGCGCAATCCGCTGTTCCTCGCCATCAAGGCCAACGTCTACGGCCGGCCGATCACCGTCGTCGACGAGCCGGAGGCGACGGCCCTCGGCGCCGCCCTGCTCGGCGGCGTTGCCGCCGGTGTCTGGCCCGACCTCGACGTCGCGCTGGCGGGACTGGAACGACGCGATCATGTCGTCGAACCGGAGCCGGCGCTCACCCAACGCTACGATGCCTTGCACGCGGCAGTCTTCGCGCAATTCCAGGCGACCCTGAAGCCGCTCAACCGGGAACTGGCAACCCTCGATCGAAGACCGGCGCTCGTGCCGGCCTGACCCGCGCCGATCCGCTGCGACGGCGCCAACAAGAAGAAACCGAAAAGCAACCCAAGGAGGAAACGATGGAACGCCGCACCTTCCTATCGCTGCTGGGCTCCGCCACCGCCGCCGCCGGGAGCGGCGTGCTCACGAGCCCGGTGGCGGCCGCCGACAAGAAGTTCACCATCGCTCTCGTACCCGGTCTCACGACCGACGCGTTCTACATCACCATGCATCGCGGCGCCGATGCGGCCGCCAAGGCGCTCGGCGCCGAGCTGCTGTTCCAGGGCGCGCCGGACTTCAACCCGGTGACGCAGGTGCCGGTGCTCGACGCCGTGATCGCACGCAAGCCGGACGCGCTGCTCATCGCGCCTACCGACAAGACGCAACTGATCGAGCCGCTGCGCAAGGCCTCCGACGCCGGCATCCCGGTGTTCACGGTCGACACCTTCATCGGCACCGGCACCTACCAGACCGGCGCCGGCAACGCCGACTTCCCGCTCTCCTACATCGCCTCGGACAACGTGCTCGGCGGGCGCATCGCCGCCCGCGCGCTCGCCAAGGCGATCGACGAGAAGGGCAAGGTCTATGTCTCCAACGTGAAGCCCGGCATCTCCACCACCGACCAGCGCGAGGAGGGCTTCAAGGACGAGATCAAGAAGTATTCCGGCATCCAGGTGCTGGAGACGCAGTTCAACGACGACGACGCCAACAAGGCGGCCTCGCAGCTGCAGGCCGTGATCGCCCGCAACAACGACCTCGCCGGCGTGTTCGGGGCCAACCTGTTCTCGGCCCTGGGCGCCGCCAACGGCGTGAAGCAGGCCGGCCAAGCCGGCAAGATCAAGGTCGCGGCCTTCGACGCGCCGGAATCGATGATCGAGGACCTGAAGAACGGCACCATCTCCATCGCCATCGCCCAGCACCCGGCGGAGATCGGCTTCTTCGGCGTCGTCTCCGCCTATGCGCACCTGACCGATCAATCCGTGCCGACGGCGATCGGCACCGGGTTCACCGTGATGGACAACAAGAACATCGCCGATCCCAAGGTGCGCAAGTTCGTCTATACCGGCTGAGTTCGATACCCGCTCGGCGCGGGCCGTCGGCGCCAGCGCCGGCGGCCCGCCTCGGCTTTGAATAGCGCCTCCGAGAGTGCGAGTAGGCTTGCATGACCAGCGTGCGTCCTTCGACAGGCTCAGGATGAAGAGCGGTTCTTAATGGCACGAAGAAAGAACCTCATCCTGAGCCTGTCGAAGGACGCATGGTGGCGATCCCAGCGTGAGCCCTGCTTGCGTTTGCCTTGCCCATGACGACGGCCACGAGTTCTGCCGCCAACGGCGGCCGGTCCGTCCTGCTGCGCATTGCGGAGCTGCGCGCCTGGCTGTTCCTGGTCCTCCTCATCATCGTGTTCGAGGTGTGGGCGCGGGCCGCCTATGACGCGACCTTCATCCTCAACGCCTACAACCTGCAGTCGATCGCCGTCTTCGCCGTAGCGCCGCTGTTGCTGGCGCTCGGCCAGACGCTCGTCATCATCTCCAGCGGCATCGATCTCTCGGTCGGCTTCACCATGGGGCTGGCATCGGTCGTGGCGGCGCATGTGGCGACGCTCGCCGGCGACCCGCTCGGAGCGGATACCCTGCCGGCGATGGTCCTGGGATTAGGGGCCGGCGTCGCCGTCGCCTTCCTGCCGGGGCTCGTGAACGGCTGGCTCATCGCGCATCTGCGGGTGCCGCCCTTCATCGGCACCCTCGGCATGTACGGGGTGGCGCGCGGCGCCGCCTACCTCATCGCCGGCGGCACCACGGTCCCGGTGAACAACGAGTGGTTCGCAACCATCGGCAACGGGCAGATCCTGCGCGTGCCGATCGTCGTGATCGTCACGGCGCTGGCGGTGCTCGGCATGCACTACCTGCTGTCGCAGACCCGCTTCGGCCAGCACACCTATGCGATCGGCGCCAACCGCAACGCCGCCATCCGCGCCGGCATCGACGTCAAGCGCCACACGGTGCGGCTCTATCTGCTGTCGGCGCTCTGCGCCGGCCTTGCCGGGGCGCTTTATTCGGCGCGCTTCTCGGCCGGCGCGGCGCAGGCGGGCGAGCCGCTGCTGCTCGATTCGATCGCCGCCGTCGTCATCGGCGGCGCCAGCCTGTTCGGCGGCTCCGGCACCATCGGCGGCACGGTGGCTGGGGCCTTCGTCATCGCGCTCATCCAGTACGGCCTCGTCTTCATCAACGTCGAGCCGTTCTGGCAGTTCGTCGCCGTCGGCGTCGTGATCATCATCTCGGTGCTGGTCGACCAGAGCCAGCGGCGCCTCGTCGGAGGACGCCAGGATGACTGAGGCGGCGCCGCTGCTCTCGGTCCGCAACGCCTTCAAGCGCTTCGGCGGCGTGCACGCGCTCGAGGGCGTCTCGATGGAGCTGCATGCCGGCGAAGTCGTGGCGCTCGCCGGCGACAACGGCGCCGGCAAGTCGACGCTCATCAAGGCGATCTCCGGCGTGCATCGCTGCGACGAGGGCGAGATCCTGTTCGAAGGCCGGCGCGTCGATTTCGCCACGCCGCACGCCGCCCGCGCCTGCGGCATCGAGACGATCTATCAGGACCTGGCGCTGGCCGACAACCTCTCGATCGGCGCCAACATCTTCCTCGGGCGCGAGCCGAAGACGCGGCTGTTCGGGTTCCTGCCGGTCCTCGACCGGCGCGGCATGGCCGTTGCCGCGAAGGAAACGATGGCGCTGCTCGACTTCCACGTCGAGCGGTTGGAGGCGCCGGTCTCGACCTTCTCCGGCGGACAGCGGCAGGCCGTCGCCATCGGGCGGGCGATCCACTGGAACGCCAAGGTGCTGATCATGGACGAGCCGACGGCCGCCCTCGGCGTGCCCGAGCAGCGCAAGGTGCTGGCGCTGATCCGCTCGCTCAAGGCGCAAGGCAAGGGCGTGATCTTCATCTCGCACAACCTCGGCGACATCTTCGCCGTCGCCGACCGCATCGTCGTGCTCCGCCGCGGCGTCAAGACCGGCGAGCGACGCCCGGCCGAGACGACGACCGACGAGATCGTCAGGCTGATGGTGGGCGGCTGAGCGCGAGCTGCGCCGCCTGCTGCGCGGCGACGATGTCGAAATGCGCCGCCATGGCGGCGCGGGCGCGGGTGGGATCACGGGCGCGGATCGCCTCGACCAGCTCGACGTGGCAGGCGAGCGAGCGCTGCGTGGCAGCCAGGTCGCGCTGCAGCTTGGCGCCGCGCATGGTCTCCCGCGTTGACGGTTCGAGCGCGCTGAGGATGCAGGCAAGCACGCGCTCCCCGCTGGTCTCGGCCAGCCGCCGATGGAACAGGAGATCGGCTTCGACCCACGGATCGATGGTGCGGATGTTGGCCGCCATCAGCTCGACGGCCTCGCGCAGGCGGGCCACGTCCGCGACGCCGGCGCGCGCGGCGGCCAGCGTCGCCGCCTCGGTCTCGACCGCCCGCCGGAGCGCGATGAATTCGAGCGACGCGAGGGCGTAGGCGCGGGCCATGGCCGCGAACAGGCCGGCGAGCGCCTCGCTCGACAGCGGCTGCACGACGGTCTGGCGCCCGCGCCGGATGTCGACGATGCCCTGCACGGAGAGTTGGGCCAGGGCTTCGCGCACGACCGGCTTCGAGACGCCGAAGCGGGCCGCCAGCGCCGCCTCCGGCGCCAGCCCTTCGCCCGGCTGGACGCGGCCGCTGGCGATATCGTCGAGGATGCCGTCGACGACCGTGGCGGCCAGGTGATTGTGGTTGCGCGCCATGCCGGAAACGACGCTAACCCGCGCTCGCCAGGGGGTCCAGCCGGGCCGCGGATCCGGCCCCGGCGTTGACGCTCCGGGGTGCTCTCACTACATTCCACCCGCATTTCGGGATCGAGGGATGCATATGCCCGAAGGACTGCGGCCCGGGCTCGGCGGCCTCAACGAGCGGTCGCGCGAGATCCTCCGTCATATCGTCGATGCCTACATGGAAACCGGCGAGCCCGTGGGCTCGCGGACGATATCGCGCCGCCTGGGCATGGCGCTCTCGCCGGCGACGATCCGCAACGTGATGTCGGACCTGGAGGAGTTCGGGCTGCTCTATGCGCCGCACACCTCGGCCGGCCGGCTGCCGACCGAGCAGGGCCTGCGCCTGTTCGTCGACGGCCTGCTCGAAGTGGGCGGCCTCAGCAAGGAGGAACGGGCGAGCATCGAGGGCAAGTGTTCGGCCGCCGGCCGCAGCGTTGCGGAGGTGCTGGAGGAGGCGACGACCATGCTCTCCGGCCTCTCGCATTGCGCCGGCCTGGTGGTGGCGCCGAAGACGGAGCGGGCGCTGAAGCACCTGGAGTTCGTGCATCTGGGGCCGGGCCGCGCCCTGGTGGTGACGGTGACGGAAGACGGCCTCGTGGAGAACCGCATCATCGACGTGCCCATGGGACTGCCCCCGGCGTCGCTGGTCGAGGCGACGAACTACCTGGCCGCGCGGCTCCTCGGCCGCACCCTGGCCGAGGCGCGCAGCGAGGTACTGGCCGATCTCGATGAGCATCGCGCCGAACTCGACGAGCTCGCCTCCAAGGTGGTCGAGGCGGGGCTGGCCACCTGGGCCGGCGGCAACAAGGGCGGCGCCCTCATCGTGCGGGGGCAGGCGCACCTGCTCGACGAGGTGACGGCGCTCTCCGACCTCGAGCGCATCCGCGGGCTGTTCGCGGCACTCGAGACCAAGGAGGCGATGGTTCGCCTCCTCGACGCCGCCGACCAGGCGCAGGGCGTGCAGATCTTCATCGGCGCCGAGAACGAGCTGTTCGGGCTGGCCGGCTGTTCGATGGTGATCGCGCCCTACCGCAACAGCCGCGAGAAGATCGTCGGCGCCGTCGGCGTGATCGGCCCGACGCGCATCAACTACGCGCGCATCATTCCCATGGTCGACTACACCGCCCAGGTGATCGGCCGCATTTTGACTTGAGGACTACATGATGAAGGATCAGGAGAACGGCGGGCCCCCGCGGGACCCGGCAGCGCGGGACATTGGATCGACAAGCCCGCTGGTCGACAACAACGGCACCGCGGAGGCGCTGCGGGACATGGAAGACGAGCAGGTCGCGGCCCTCGTCGGCAAGCTCGAACAGGCGCGCGCGGAGGCCGAGGCCAAGGTCGCGGATCTCAAGGACCAGCTGCTGCGCGCGCTCGCCGAAACCGAGAACGTGCGCCGCCGCGTGCAGCGCGACCGCGACGAAGCACTGAAGTATGCGACCACCGGCCTCGCCAAGGATCTGCTGCCGGTGGCCGACAACCTGCGGCGCGCGCTGGCTGCGATCCCGCAGGAGGCCCTCGAGAACGATGAAGCGCTGCGCAACCTGAAGACCGGCGTCGAGATGACCGAACGCCTGTTGCTGACGGCGCTCGAACGTCACCAGGTGAAGCGGATCGTGCCGCTCGGCGAGAAGTTCGACAGCCACTTCCACCAGGCGATGTTCGAGGTGCCCGGCACCGGCCAGCCGGCCGGGACCGTGGTGCAGGTGCTCGAGGACGGCTACACGATCCACGACCGCCTGCTGCGCCCGGCGCTTGTCGGCGTGGCCAAGGCAGAGACGACGCAGGCACCCAGCAACGACAACGATGCGGAGGGCCCGGCGGCGAGCTAGCCGTCTGGCCGTCGCCGCGCGAGCCGGCGGAAGAACAGCGTCATCACCGCCCCGATCGCGGCCAGGCCGAGGCCGACGATGACGAAGGCCGGGTCGTGCCGGGCGAACTGGCCGAAGGCGGCGAGCCCGAGGCCGATGGCGACATCGCCCAGCATGACCCACTGGATCATCCGGAAGACGGCGTCGCGCGGCGGCGGGTGGGATCGGCCGGGCTCAGGCATGAGCACCTACGGGCAATGCGGAGGATCACCGATGCGGGCGGCATACGCGTACCAACGGCTGACGGCAAGACGCAGCAACCGCCCCCGCTTGGGGCGGCGCTGGCGATCCGGCCGGTCCGCGTCGCTACTCGACGAGACGGGTGACGACGAACAAACCGGCGCTGATCAGCGCAAGCACGGCACCGCCCGTGGCCAGGGCCGGGGACTCCAGGGACAGGCCGCCGAGCAGCGCCACCCCTACGCCAACGAGGCCGCACAACGCAATCAGCCCGCGGACGACGCCGCCAGGGCCCAGGATCGGCTTCTCGAAGTTGCTATAGTCTTCGATATCCATGCCTATGGTTTACCAACGCTAGGGTTACCAACCGGTTAAGCAGGCCCGCCCCGGCAGCGTCCGCGCACCTCGTAATCGGCCCGTATTTGTGGCGGTTTTGCGCCCGCGTCAGGCTTGCGCGACGAAGGCTCCAGCCTATATATCCGCTAGCCGCAAGGCTTTTTCCGCAATATCGCTCCGGCGTTCGAGGCCGGGCAGTTGCCACAGGGGTCCGGTTGGTGCTTCATGGGAAGGCCGACCAGGGGCTCGCTGAAAGGTGAGGAAACATGAGCAAAGTCATCGGAATCGACCTCGGCACGACGAACTCTTGCGTTGCCGTCATGGAAGGCAAGGACGCCAAGGTCATCGAAAATGCCGAGGGCGCGCGCACGACGCCCTCGCAGGTCGCCTTCACGGATTCGGGCGAACGGCTGGTCGGCCAGGCCGCGAAGCGCCAGGCAGTGACCAATCCTGAAAACACCTTCTTCGCCATCAAGCGCCTGATCGGACGGCGCTACGACGACCCGATGACGACGAAGGACAAGGGCCTCGTGCCCTACAAGATCATCTCCGGCGACAACGGCGACGCCTGGGTCGAATCCCACGGCAAGAAGTATTCGCCCTCGCAGATCAGCGCCTTCATTCTGCAGAAGATGAAGGAGACGGCCGAGAACTATCTCGGCGAGAAGGTCACCCAGGCGGTGATCACCGTCCCGGCCTATTTCAACGATTCGCAGCGCCAGGCCACCAAGGACGCCGGCAAGATCGCCGGCCTCGAAGTGCTGCGCATCATCAACGAGCCGACGGCGGCGGCGCTCGCCTACGGGCTCGAGAAGAAGGGCAGCGGCACGATCGCGGTCTATGACCTCGGCGGCGGCACCTTCGACATCTCCGTGCTCGAGATCGGCGACGGCGTGTTCGAGGTGAAGTCGACCAACGGCGACACCTTCCTCGGCGGCGAGGACTTCGACGCCCGCATCATCGACTATCTGGCCGACGAGTTCCGCAAGGAGCAGGGCATCGACCTGCGCAAGGACAAGCTCGCCCTCCAGCGCCTGAAGGAGGCAGCGGAGAAGGCCAAGATCGAGCTGTCGAGCTCGATGCAGACGGAAGTGAATCTGCCGTTCATCACGGCCGACCAGGCCGGACCGAAACACCTCAACATCAAGCTGACGCGCGCCAAGCTCGAGGCGCTGGTCGACGACCTCATCCAGAAGACGGTCGATCCCTGCCGGGCCGCGCTGAAGGACGCCGGCTTGAAGGCCTCCGAGATCAACGAGGTGATCCTGGTCGGCGGCATGACCCGCATGCCCAAGGTGATCGAGACGGTGAAACAGTTCTTCGGGCGCGAGCCGCATCGCGGCGTCAACCCGGACGAAGTGGTGGCCGTCGGCGCCGCGATCCAGGGCGGCGTGCTGAAGGGCGAGGTCAAGGACGTCCTGCTGCTCGACGTGACGCCGCTGTCGCTCGGCATCGAGACTCTGGGCGGCGTGTTCACGCGCCTCATCGACCGCAACACGACGATCCCGACGAAAAAGGGTCAGACATTCTCGACCGCCGAGGACGGGCAGACCGCGGTGACCATCCGCGTCTTCCAGGGCGAGCGCGAGATGGCGGCCGACAACAAGCTCCTGGGCCAGTTCGATCTGGTCGGCATTCCGCCGGCACCGCGTGGCATGCCGCAGATCGAGGTGACCTTCGACATCGACGCCAACGGCATCGTCAACGTCTCGGCCAAGGACAAGGCCACGAGCAAGGAGCAGCAGATCCGCATCCAGGCCTCGGGCGGCCTCTCCGACGCCGACATCCAGCGGATGGTCAAGGACGCCGAGGCGCACGCCGCCGAAGACAAGAAGCGCAAGGCGGTCGTCGAGGCGCGCAACCATGCCGATGCCTCGATCCACGAGACCGAGAAGCAGCTGAAGGAGCACGGCGACAAGGTCGGTGCCGCCGAGAAGCAGGCCATCGAGCAGGCGCTCGCCGACCTCAAGGGCGTGAAGGACGGCGACGACGCCGACGCCATCAAGGCGAAGACCGAGGCGTTGACCCAGGCCTCGTTCAAGCTCGGCGAAGCCATGTACAAAGCGAGCCAGCAGGCCAGCGCCGGCGGCGCCGGCCCTGGGCCGGGCGCGGATGCCAGCGGCGCCGGTGCCGATGGCGGCGGCCAGGGCAAGGAAGGTGTCGTCGACGCCGACTTCGAGGAAGTCGACGAGAAGCGGAAGAGCGGCTCATAAGGGAGCCGGCACGGGGATCGCAAGGCAGCGCGGGGACGCCCATGCGCTGCCTTGCTGTTTTTTGGAAGCGGCTGATGGCTTGAGCAATGGCCAAGCAGGATTACTACGAAACGCTGGGGGTCGGGCGTGGCGCC
The DNA here is from genome assembly GCA_046724215.1 of Pseudomonadota bacterium. Lineage (GTDB taxonomy): Bacteria > Pseudomonadota > Alphaproteobacteria > Dongiales > Dongiaceae > JBKOWC01. The sequence continues at coordinate 14,493 of JBKOWC010000282.1, forward strand.
GACGGCGACGAGATCAAGAAGGCGTATCGCACGCTGGCCATGAAGTTCCACCCGGACCGCAATCCGGGCGACAAGTCCTGCGAACATAAGTTCAAGGAGATCAGCGAGGCCTACGACGTCCTGAAGGACGACCAGAAACGCGCCGCCTATGACCGGTTCGGCCATGCCGCCTTCGAGAACGGCTCGGCCCGGCCGGGCGGCTTCGGCGGCGCCGGCTTCGACTTCACCGCCACCGGCTTCGCCGACATCTTCGACGAGATGTTCGGCGACTTCATGGGCCGCGGCCGCGGCGGCCAGGCGCGCGGCCGCGGCGCCGACCTGCGCTACAACATGACGATCACCCTGCAGGAGGCCTTCACCGGCAAGCAGACGACGGTGCGCGTGCCGGGCTCGGCGAGCTGCGAGGCCTGCAACGGCAGCGGCGGCGAAAAAGGCAGCCAGCCGGTCTCCTGCCCGACCTGCCGCGGCGCCGGCAAGATCCGCGCAACGCAGGGCTTCTTCACCATCGAGCGCACCTGCCATGGCTGCGGCGGGGCCGGGCGCATCATCGAGAAGCCGTGCAAGAACTGCGCCGGCACCGGGCGCGTGCGCAAGGAGAAGACCTTGTCGGTCAACATCCCCGCCGGCGTCGAGGACGGCACGCGCATCCGGCTCGCCAGCGAGGGCGAGGTCGGCATGCGCGGCGCGCCGCCGGGCGATCTCTACATCTTCCTGTCGGTCGCCCCGCATCCTCTCTTCAAGCGCGACGGCAACGACCTGCACTGCCGCGTGCCCCTGCCGATGACGACCGCGGCGCTCGGCGGCACGATCGAGGTGCCGGGCATCGACGGCAGTCGCGTCCGCGTCAGCGTCCCGGCCGGGGCGCAGCACGGGCAGCCGTTTCGCCTGCGCGGGAAGGGCATGAGCATGCTGCGCGCCGCCACGCGCGGCGACCTCTACGTGGAGATCCAGGTCGAGACGCCGGTCAATCTGACCAAGCGCCAGCAGGATCTGCTGCGCGAGTTCGAGGCCGCCGGCAAGGGCAAGCACAGCCCCGCCTCGGAGGGCTTCTTCGCCAAGGTCCGCGAGTTCTTCGAGGACCTCAAGGACTGACCGCGGGGGCAAGGCGAAGCCGGATCGATGGCGGCGAGGATTCCCACGGTGTTCGCCAGTTTGTTGCGGTATCCCTGACAAGACGCTAATAGACCCGTGTCGGCTGGGCATCGGCAATCCAGCGGAGGGTCGTCGTGACGCGACGCACGGGCTCTGAGGCCAGGACCTCCAACGCAAGGGCAACCGTGCTCAAGGTGGGCATCGTCGGCTGCGGCGGCCGCATGGGCCAGATGCTCGTGCGCACGGTCGCGGCCAACGACCGCTGCCTGGTCGTCGGCGGCAGCGAGCGGCCGGGAGCGTCCGTCATCGGCAAGGACGTCGGGGTGGCCGCCGGCATCGACCCACTCGGCGTCGGCATCACCGGCGACGCGGCCGACCTGTTCGCCCAGGCGGACGCAGTGCTCGAGTTCACGAGCCCGGCGGCAACGATCCAGCATGCCGAGCTGGCCGCGAAGAAGAAGAAGATCCATATCATCGGCACCACGGGGTTCGAGCCGCCACAGCTGTCGGCCCTCGGCCGCGCCGGGAAGCAGACGACGATCGTCCTCGCCCCCAACATGAGCCTCGGCGTCAACCTGCTCCTGCGCCTGGTCGAGCGGGTCGCCCGTGCGCTCGATCCCGATTGGGACATCGAGGTCGTCGAGATGCACCACCGCGGCAAGGTCGACGCGCCGTCGGGAACGGCGTTGGCTCTCGGCCGTGCCGCCGCCGCGGGGCGGGGCGCCGACTTCGACGCGGTCGCCCGGCGCGGACGCGACGGCATTACCGGTGCGCGCAAGCGCGGCGAGATCGGCTTCGCTGCACTGCGCGGCGGCGACGTGGTCGGCGACCATCGCGTGGTGTTCGCCAACGAAGGGGAGCGCATCGAGCTCGCGCACGTCGCCACCAGCCGCGAGATCTATGCGCGCGGCGCGCTGCGCGCGGCCCTGTGGGCGCAGGGCCAGCCGCCCGGACTCTATTCGATGGCGGACGTGCTCGGCCTCTCGGACTGACGCGGCGGGCGGGTTGTCAGGCGCGCCGGCAGCAGGCGCGGCGCCGCTAGTCCGGCCAGCACCAGGCACAACGCCAGGAACGCATGCGCGCCGGGCCGCTCGCCCAGGAACAGCATGCCCCAGAGCACGCCGAAGAGCGGCACCAGGAAATTATTGAGCGATGCGAACCCGGCGCCGGCCCGCCCAATCAGCCGGAAGAGCAGCAGGTAGCCGCCGGCCGTCGAGATCAGGCCCAGCGCAATCACGGCCAGAACCGAGAGGGTCGTCGGTTGCCATTGCCAGGGCCGCTCCCAGACGGCGGCAAACGGCACGATCATCGCGGCGGCCGGAATGAGGCACCCGGCGCCGATCGCCTCGACCGACACGCGCGAGAGGTGGCGGGCGATGACGGCGTTGACGGCATAGCAGACCGTGGCCGCGACCACGGCGAACTCGGCGGCGACCGCCGTGCCGAAACCCTCGAGCGCCGTCGGGCCCACGAGGGCGACGATGCCTGCGATACCGAGGACCACCCCCACCAGCTTGCCGGTCGACAGCGGCTCGTCCGGCGCGAAGACGTGGGCGATGAGGATCGTGCTCAGCGGGATCGCCGCCATGAGGATGGCGCTCAGCCCGCTGTCGATGTGCATCTGGCCCCAGCTGATGAGCGAGAAGGGCAGGACGTTGCCGATGAAGCCCATGACGACGAGCTTGGCCCAGTCGCGCCGATCGGACGGCCAGCGGCCGCCGCGGAATTGCAGAAAAAGCGCCAGCGCCAGGGCGCCGATGATAATGCGGCCGGCAGCGACCGTGATCGGCGGCAGCGATCCGACCGCCAGCTTGACGAGCAGGAAGGAGAAACCCCAGACGAGCCCCAGGAGAATCAACAGGGCGTAGTCGTCCCGGCTTGGGCGCATGCCGCAGGGGTTTCGGTGCCGGGCTTAGGCGCCGGACGCGCCATTCTGGACGGCAAGCGCCTGCCGGAGCGCACGCGCCAAATCGACGCGTTCGCCCGGCGTCAGGAAGCTGCCGACGGTCAGCGACCGCCCGTGCGAACTCAGGATCAGCTGGCTGCCGTGATCCGGCGGATCGTCGATGCTGACGCGCAGCCAATAGGGCTGGAAGCGCCAGCTCTGCCGGCGGCCGTCGACGTCATGGCGTTCGACGACCAGTGCATCCGGCAGCAGCCGAATGCGCTCGACGATCCGGGCGCTGCGGTAGTTCAGGCGGAACATGACGTAGAAGAGCACCACGTCGAGGCCGCAGAAGCCGAAGATGGGCCAGGCGCCCCGCAACATGAAGGAGACGCCGAGGCAGATGTTGACGGCCGCAACGAAGCCCATGAGCACGGCGAAGCCGCGCGGGCCGAGGCTGCGGTGCGGCGTCAGGATCGCATCGAACGCGACCGCTGCTGCCTGAGCGCTCGCAGCGGCCGGCGACGCATCGGACGGAGACGGCATGGCTCCGACTATACAGGGGCGGCCGCGCCGGCGGCAAAGCCTGTTGCGGGGCGGCGCGCCGCCGCTACACTCGGCGGATGCCGAAGCCCAGGGTCGACGCCGACGCCTTCTTCCGCCGGCTCGCGGCGGCCAATCCCGATCCGCGCGGCGAACTCGACTACATCAATCCGTATACGCTGCTGGTCGCGGTCGTGCTGTCGGCCCAGGCCACCGACGTCAGCGTCAACAAGGCGACCGAGCCGTTGTTCGAGGTCGCCGACACGCCGCAGAAGATGCTGGCGCTCGGCGAGGCGCGGCTGAAGGAGTACATCCGCACCATCGGCCTCTACAACACCAAGGCCAAGAACATCATCAAGCTGTCGGAGATCCTGCTGCGGGAGCATGGCGGCGCCGTGCCGCAGGACCGCGAGGTGCTGCAGACGCTGCCGGGGGTCGGCCGCAAGACGGCGAACGTGGTGATGAATGTCGCCTTCGGCGCTTCGACGATCGCGGTCGACACGCACATCTTCCGCCTCGGCAATCGCTCGGGCCTGGCGCCGGGAAGGACGCCGGATGCGGTCGAGCGCATGCTCGAACGCCGGGTGCCGGCGAAATACAAAAGCAACGCCCACCACTGGCTCATCCTGCACGGCCGCTACGTCTGCAAGGCGCGCAAGCCCGATTGCCCACGCTGCGTGGTGAACGATCTCTGCGCCTTCAAAGGAAAGTCCGCGTAGAGGGAAAGCGCGTCGCGGCCGCGACGGCTGTCGCTTCAGCTGCTGGACAGGGACTTCCGCGCCGCCGCGACGTCGCCGAGACAGCCGTCGGTCGATGCGGGAGTCGCGCTCGGAGTACGCGCCTCGGCATAGACGACGCGCGACCGGTTGGCCTGCTTGTAGAGAACGAGGTCGAGGACGCAGGTCTCGGTCCGGTACTGCCAAACCTCGGCGGGTGCGTCGTGACGGATGAGGCCCGGTTCGCCCAGCAGTTTGCGGAGTGCGCCGCGATCGAGCCCCAGGATGGACGCTGCCCGCAGCGTGCTCGCCGCGGCCAGCACCGCGGGCGCGGCCGGCGGCGGCGCGGTTTCGACGGCGGTCGGCGCCGGCGTTGCGGCACTCTGC
>JBKOWC010000337.1:0-5988 GCA_046724215.1 Pseudomonadota bacterium
TCTGGAAGCCGTTCGCTTCCATCCAGATGCCCAAGGCGCCGAACGCCAGGTGGCTTTGGTGGAGCGGGCCGGCGCGCACCAGGGTCGCCAGGCACTCCACCGCCGGCAGCTCGTGGACGGTCATCGCGATTCCGCCCGGCAGCTGAAACGGCTTCGTCCTCTCCTGTCGCAGGCCGAAGCCGATCTCAAGATCGAGATCCTCGTCGTCGAAATCGGAATGGGCGATGACAATCAGCGCGTCGCGCACGCTCTCGGGAATGCGAGCGGCCGCCGCCCGCGAGATCTCCCGCAACATAAGCGCGACATCGTCGATCCGGGGATAGGTTTGACGCGTCGACAGGTACGGCTGCCGCGCGGCCGATTTGATGACGACATCGTAGTCGCGCAGCGTCCCCTCTTCGTCGATCTGCTGCAGCCGCGATTCGATGTGGCGAAGGCGGACGGCCTCTTCGCTCAGGGTTCGCTCGAGCTCCGCCTTCTTCAGCCTCAGCATGCCGCGGATCTCGTCGGTCGAAATCTTCCCGTCGACCATCCGCGCGACCTGCTCCAGCGACAGGCCGAGATCCTTCAGCGCCAGGATGCGGTTGAGACGGCCGAGCTGGTCGGCACTGTAGTAGCGGTAGCCGGTGGCGGGATCGATCCGTTGCGGGCTCAGAAGCCCGATGCCGTCATAGTAGCGCAGCAGGCGGCTGGAGACGCGCGCGATACGAGAAAACTCTCCGATCCTGAACATCGGGCCATCCGGCGGGGCTGGTTGCACCGCCGGGACTGTCCGGCTTTACGCAACGTCAAAGTCAAGCCGGATTTTTTCGCCGGCCGCGCCTGCGGGCGCGGCCCTTGCGTTTGGCGGGTCTAAAGATGCGTGTGGCGGGCGCGTGAACCGCGTTCGATGGCGGCGGCGGGAAGGCGGCCGATCTGCAGGTGGTGGCGGATCAGCTCGAGGATGCGCGACTCCTCGGGCGTCACCTTGCCGTCGGCGGCGGCGACGTCGCAGGCGAGCGCATAGGCCGTCTCGCGCAGCTTCTCCGGCAGCGCGGACTTAATCACCTTGAAGGCCCTGTCGAGGCCGTCCGTGTCCTGCAGCAGCTTGGCGCAAGCGCCCGTAACCTGTGGCAGCTTCTGGCGATCGAAGTCGCGGAACACCGGCAGGTGCAGCACCGCATCGCCCATCGACAGGAGTTCGGCGTCGGGCATGTTGTTGTCGGCGGCCGAGACCAGGACCATCGTGTAGATCAGGGCGTCGTGATGCGTCGTCATGGAGCTCCTTTCCAGGGCGAGTGCCATCGTTCGGCCGGACTTTAGGCGGTCTCGCCGGAAACACAAGGGCTGCGGATCGTGCGGGCCGCCGCGTCCGCCGAGCGCCGGCGCGTTTCGGACTCGCGGCGCCCTCAATCCTTCGGTCGTGACGCTGTTCGCGCTCTTCGCCATCCTCGGCATCGGTTGACGGGCTCTCGATTTGCGGGCGCTCCCCCGCGTTGTCGCGGGCGGGTTCGTCCGCTAGATTGCGGCGCATCCTTCCCGGCAATATCGCTTCGAGGTGCCATGACCGAGCCGTCGCCTTCCATGTCCACCGGTGTCCCCGCGGGCGTCGCCCGTTTGACCGGACCGTTGCGCGACATCCTGGAGGAAGGCATCGCGCACCAGCGTGCGCACCGCTTCCGCGAGGCCGAGGAGACCTATCGGCGCGCCCTGGCCCAGCATCCGGACCAGCCGGATACCCTCAATCTGCTGGCCACGCTGATCATCGCCGCGGGCGGCGTGCGGGAGGCCGCCGGACTGCTGCGGCGGGCGGTGCAGCAGCGCCCGGACGACGCGACGCTGCGCAGCAACCTGGCCGCTGTCCTCATGCTGCTCGATTGGCCCGATGCGGCATTCGTCGAGATCGAGGCGGCCCGCGTCATCGATCCCGATTCCGCGGACGTCGCCATGAACCGGGCGCATGTGCTGCGTGGGCTCGGTCGAGCCGCCGAAGCGGCCGAGATCTATGCGAAGCTGCTGGCGGCGAATCCGGCCAACGTTCCCGCACGCATCGGATTCGGGCGCTGTTGCGTGGAACTCGGCCGCACGGCCGAGGCGACCGCGGCGTTCCGCGACCTTCTCCAGCGGCGGCCGAACGACCCGATCGCCTATGCCGAGCTGGTCAACGCGGCGCGCGTCAGCGAGGATACCGGCGACCTCGCGCGCATCCTGGCGCTCGCTGGCCGTCGCGAGATGCCGCCACCCGGCCGCATCGATCTGTTCCACGCCGCCGCGGCGATCTGCGACGACCTCGGGCGCTATGACGAGGCCTTCGCGCATGTCGGCGCGGCCAAGGCGCTCGCCCACGCCGCCGACAACACGCAGCCGCTGACGGAGTCGGTCAATCGCCTCATCGACACCTTCACCACCGAGCTGTTCGTATCCAAGTACAGTCAGGGCAACCCGTCGCCACGCCAGGTCTTCGTCGTCGGCATGCCGCGATCGGGCACGGCGCTCGTCGGGCGCGCGCTTGCCGCCCATCCGCAAGTCTTCGATGCCGGCGAGCATATCCGGGTGCGGCGGCTGACGATGGAGATGGTGGACCTCATGGGGGTCGGCCGCGCCTACCCCGAAGGCGTGCGCGACCTGATGCCGGATGGCGCCGCCGGCCTGGCGGCGCTGCAGCTCGACCGGCTCGTGCGGCTGAACGCCGAGGCCGAGCGCATCATCGACCGTATGCCGACGAACTTCGAGCATCTGGGATTCATCGCCGTCCTGTTCCCGCAGGCGCGAATCATCCACTGCGGGCGCGATCCGCTGGATACTTGCCTGTCCTGCTATCTGCATCGCTTCCCCGATGAGGCCGGCGAGATGCACAGCCTCGGGCAGATCGCCCACTACTATCAGGAGTACGAGCGGCTGATGGCGCATTGGCGCGGCGTGCTGCCGCTGCCGATTCTCGACGTCTCCTATGAAGATCTGGCGACGCAGCCGGAACGCGTCGTGCGCCAGATGGTCGACTTCATCGGCCTGCCCTGGGACGACCGCTGCCTCGATGGTATTGCGCCCGGCGGGCCGCTCGCCGCCACTATCGCGCGCGATCCCGTCGACCGCTGGCGTCACTACGAGAAGCACCTGACGCCTTTGCGGGAAGCATTCGGGCGATAGCCGCCGATCCGTTCGAGCAGGTCGTCTGCTATCCGGCGGCCGCCGTCGGCCCGCCGAAGAACTCCCGCGTCGCCTTCACAGCCTCGGCCAGCCCGACTCGCTGCACCTCGACGCCGTCGGGAAAGGCGCCGCAGAGGCGCGAGGGCATCATGGGATCGAGCAGGACGAAGACGCCGCGGTCGTCGGCGCGGCGCACGAGGCGGCCGAAGGCCTGCTTCAGGCGCAGGCGCGTGATCATGTCGTCATAGGTCTTGCCGCCGAAATGGCCCTTGCGCGCCTTGTGCAGGATGTCCGGGCGCGGCCACGGCACGCGGTCGAAGACGATGAGGCGCAAGGAGCGGCCGGGCACGTCGACGCCGTCGCGGATCGCGTCGGTGCCGAGCAGGCAGGCATCCTCCTCGGCGCGGAAGATGTCGACGAGCGTCGCCGTGTCCATGGCGTCGACATGCTGCGCGAGCAACGGAATGCCGGCGGCGTCGATGTCGGCGGCGATGCGCTTGTGCACCTGCTTCAGGCGCGTGATCGCCGTGAAGAGGCCGAGCGCGCCGCCGCCCGCCGCCAGGAACAGCACGCGGTAGGCAGCGGCCACCTGGTCGAGGTCGTCCTTGCGCACGTCGGTGACGACGAAGACGCGGGTGTGGTTGGGGTAGTCGAAGGGCGAGGCGACCTGGGCGCGGACCGCGGCGTTCGGCAGGTGCCGCGCGCCGGTGCGCGCCTCGGCCGCCGCCCAGTCGGTCTCGATGTCGCCGCTGCCGTCCCGCAGCGTCGCCGAGGTGATCAGGATGCCGTGTGCCGGCACGGCCACGGCGCCGGCAAAGGGGATCGTCGGATCGACCCAGTGGCGATGCATGCCGACGTCGATGTCGCGGCCGTCGATGCGCTCGACGGCGAACCAGTCGACATACTCGGGTGGCGTCTCCTGCCCCAGCGTCTTCAGCATCGCGCGCCAGCCGCCGACCTCGACCTCGGCGCGGCGCCGCAGGCCGCGCACCATGGCCTCGATGCGGAGGCGCGTCGGCGTATCGAGCTCGTCGGCGTCGTCATCGAGCCGTTTCGCCAGGCGCTGCACCAGCTGATTTAGCGGTTGCTGCAGCTTGGCGAGCGCGCGGTCGAGATCGGCCGCCTTCTCGAGCAGGTCCGGCACCGGCGGATTGACCTCCGTCTCCAGGCCATAGGGACCGCCGGCATGGGCGGCGCGCGCATAGACCTGCTGGCGCACGAGCGCCAGAAAGGCTTCGGCGGCGCCGCCCGGCGTGTTGTCGACGAGGCGCTGATGCCAGGCCTCGCCGGGCAGGACGCGGGCCGCGCGCAAGGCATCCGCCAGCGCCTCTTGCGCTCCCTCATCGCCGGCGATGAGGTCCTCGATGCGGCGCTTGAGTCCGCGGGCGCGGCTGCCGGGACGGCCGCCCTCGGCACCGAGAATCCAATGCCGCAGGTCGCCCGTCTCCTGGCCGCTGAGCAGACCCGAAAAGGCGCTGTCCGCGGCATCGAAGACGTGGTGGCCTTCGTCGAACACGTAGCGCGTCGGCGTCGCGGCATCGTTCAGACTGCCGCCAAGGGCCGCCTGGATCATCACCAGCGCGTGGTTGGCGATGACGATCTCGGCCCGGCGCGCCCGCCGGATGCTGCGTTCGATGAAGCACTTGTGATAATGCGGGCAGGCGGAATAGACGCACTCGCCGCGGCGGTCGGCGAGGCCGATGGAGCGGCCGCGGCCGATGAGGTCCGGCAGCCAGCCGGGGAAGTCGCCGCCGGTCATGTCGCCGTCGCGGCTCGTCTGCGCCCAGCGCGCCATCAGCCCCATGGCGACCGCATCCTGGGCCCGCGTCAGCACGGCGCGCGATGCTTCCTCGAGATTGAGCAGGCAGAGATAGTTCTCGCGGCCCTTGCGCACGACGGCCTTGAGCGCCTTCAGCGTCGGGTCGGGATAGAGGCGGTCGAGTTCGCCGTCGATCTGATGCTGGAGGTTGCGCGTGTAGGTCGAGATCCAGACGGCGCCCGCATTCTTCTCCGCCCACAGGCCGGCGGGCGCGATGTAGCCGAGCGTCTTGCCGACGCCGGTGCCGGCCTCGGCGAGCACGAAGTTGGGCTCGCCGATGCGGTCGCGCGGACGGAAGGCGGCGCTCGCGGCCGACGCATAGTCGGCCTGCTGCGGCCGCGCCTCGGCGCCGCTGCCCAGGAGGTCGGCAAGGCGGCGGCGCGCCTCGAGCGGCTCGACCGTGACGTTGCCGGGCGGCGCCTCCGGCGCGTGCTCCGCCCATTCCGGCAGGTCGTCCCAGACGGCGAGGCTCGCCACCATGTGGCGCTGCTTGTCGCCGGCATTGGCGAGGCCCAGCGCCGCCAGCACGACCGGGCCCCAGGGCCAGCCGCCGCGCGCCATGGCCCAGGCGATCGAACGCAGCCGCGCGCCCTGCGGCTGCGCCGCCAGCTCGCCGAGCAGCGCGCGCGCCGCCGCATGCAGCGTTGCCGCGTCGTCGTCGAGATCGGCGGGCGGCGGTAGGTCGAGGGCCTGAGCCAGGCCGCGCGGCGTCGGCAGGCAGAACTGCGCCGGCCGCACGAAGGCGAACAGTTCCAGCAGATCGAAGGCAGGAAAGCGCTCGACGCCGAGGCGCCGCGCGGTCGCCGGCGCGTGGCACAGGATCGGTGGCCGGCTGACCACCCAGGCGGCGGCCTCGGCCGGCGATACCCGCGTGAACTCGCCCGACGGCGATAGCCAGGCCACTTCGCGCAACCCCGCTACGAGCACGGGCACATTGGGCAGGCGGACAACCGATTCGACTTGGCGCTGTTGCATCGCCGTAGCATACAGGGTCGATGGCAGGTGGAACCATCGGCCAGTAAGTGCGGCCGCGTGAGCAGCAA
>JBKOWC010000242.1:0-5436 GCA_046724215.1 Pseudomonadota bacterium
CGACGGCATCCGCCTGATGCCGGACGGACGGCCGCTGGAGGTGGTCGTCGAGTTCACGGGGCAGAGCCCGGAAGAGGGCGACGTGCTCGAGCTGATCGTCAGCAGCTGGAAGAAGATCGGCGTCAAGCTCGCCTACAGCCAATCGGAACGCGACAAGATGCGGAATGACGTTTTCTCGGGCGACGCCGTACTGTCGGTCTGGACAGGCCTGGAGAACGGCCTGCCGACGCCGGACATGTCGCCACAGGACTTGGCCCCGACGAGCCAACAGCAACTGCAATGGCCGATGTGGGGCGAATATGTCGAGACCAAGGGAGCCGCGGGCAAGGCCGTCGACATGCCCGAGGCGCAAAAGCTCGTCGACCTGCTGAAGCAATGGTCGCTGGCAAGCGATTCTGACACGCGCCAGTCGATCTGGCACGACATGCTGCAGATCTACACCGACCAGGTCTTCACGATCGGGACGGTCGCCGGCGTGCCGCAGCCGGTCGTCGTCGCCAACCGGCTGCACAACGTGCCCGAGCAGGCCGTCTACAGCTGGGACCCGGGGGCACATTTCGGCATCTACAAGCCGGACTGCTTCTGGCTCGACGCCGTCGCCACCAGCGCGAATTGAGGAACGGGCATGCTCGGCTACATCGTCCGCCGCCTGCTGATCATGATCCCGACCCTGCTGGTTATCAGTTTCCTCATCTTCCTGATCATCCAGGCGCCGCCCGGCGACTATCTCTCGGGCATCGTCGCGGAGTGCCAGTCGCGCGGCGAGACCGGTTGCGCCGACAAGATCGCAATGCTGCGCAAGGTCTATCACCTCGATCAGCCGTTCATCGTGCAGTACGGTTACTGGCTCTTCGGCCTGCTGCGGGGCGACCTCGGATTTTCGTTCGAGCACCAGCTGCCGGTCACGCAGGTGGTCGGCGACCGGCTGTGGCTGACGATCATTGTGACGTTCGCGACAGTGATCTTCACCTGGGTCGTCGCCTTTCCGATCGGCGTCTATTCCGCCACGCACCAGTACAGCCTGTCGGACTATGCGGTGACGTTCTTCGGCATCCTCGGCCTGGCCGTGCCGAGCTTCCTCTTCGCGCTCGTCCTGCTCTATCTCGCCAACGTCTATTTGGGCCTGTCGATCGGCGGGCTAATGGACCCGGACTACATCGACCAGCCCTGGAGCTGGGGCAAGTTCGTGTCGGTGCTGGAGCACCTTTGGATCCCGACCATCGTCATCGGCGGCTCGGGCACCGCCGGCATGATCCGGCGACTGCGCGCCAATCTCCTCGATGAACTGCACAAGCAGTATGTCGTCACGGCGCGCGCCAAGGGCCTGCCGCCGGGACGCCTCCTGCTCAAATATCCGCTGCGCATGTCGCTCAATCCGTTCATCGCCGACATCGGCACGCTCCTGCCCGAGCTCGTCTCCGGCGCCGTCGTCGTCTCGGTCGTGATGTCGCTTCCGACCACCGGGCCGATGCTGCTCGATGCGCTGCGCAGCCAGGATATGTATCTCGCCGGATCGTTCCTGATGTTCCTGGCGCTGTTGACCGTCGTTGGCGTCCTGCTTTCCGATCTGGCGCTGGCGGCGCTCGACCCGCGCATCCGGCTGGGCGGCAGCGCCACCAAGTGATGCGCAAGAGCGACGGCAATCTCGCGCCGCGGACCGATGCGGTGGTGCGCAACCCGATCCCGCATGTCGTTTCGGTCGAGCCGTTCGATCCCTATTCGGTCGAGCAGACGACGGCCGAGCAGGAGCGTTACTTCCGGGCCTCGCAATGGCAGATGATGTGGTGGCGCTTCCGCCGCCACCGCCTCGCGGTCGTCTCGTGCGCCTTCCTGCTGCTGCTCTATGGCTCCGCGCTGATCTCCGAGTTCCTGGCGCCCTACAACCTGGAGACGCGGGACAATTCGCACGCCTATGCGCCACCGCAGGCGCTCCATCTCTTCGACCACGGTAGCTTCGTCGGCCCCTTCGTCTACCGCTACGACTTCAAATTGAACAAGACGACGCTCAAGCGCGAATACACGACCGACACGAGCAAGGTGCAGCGACTGCAGTTCTTCTGCCCCGGCGACAGGTATATGTTCTGGGGCCTGGTCGAAGGCCGCCTGCATCTGTTCTGTCCGGCGGACAACGGGACGATCCACCTGCTGGGCACCGACCGGCTCGGCCGCGACATGCTCTCGCGCCTCATCTATGGCGCCCGCATCTCCCTCACGATTGGCCTCGTCGGCGTGGCACTGAGCTTCACCCTCGGCATCGTCATCGGTGGTCTTGCCGGCTACTATGGCGGCTGGATCGACGATCTCACGCAGCGCCTGATCGAAATTTTGCGCTCGCTGCCCCACATTCCGCTGTGGATGGCGCTGTCCGCGATCCTGCCGCTGACGTGGAGCCCGCTCATCGTCTATTTCGGCATCACCATCATCCTGGCCCTCCTGGAATGGACGGGGCTGGCGCGCGCCGTGCGCTCGAAGCTGCTGTCGCTGCGCGAGGAGGACTTCTGCGTCGCCGCCCAGCTCATGGGCGCGCGCCCGCGCCGCATCATCGGCCGCCATCTGTTGCCGAGCTTCATGAGCCATCTGATCGCTTCGGCGACGCTGTCGATCCCCTCGATGATCCTGGGCGAGACGGCGCTCAGCTACCTTGGCCTCGGCCTGCGCTCGCCGATCACCAGCTGGGGCGTGTTGCTCAACGAGGCGCAGAACATCAACGTCGTGGCCCTCTATCCCTGGTTGATGCTGCCGGCGGTGCCGGTGATCCTCGTCGTCCTGGCCTTCAACTTCTTCGGTGACGGCCTGCGCGACGCCGCCGACCCCTACAAGTAGATCAGCGTCCGCGCTGCAGCCACAGGCTGCTCTCGAAGGCCCCCGCCGGCAGCGGAAGCTCCGCCGCGACGGAGCGGTCGACGGCCGCGCCGAGGCGCGTGACCGCGTACCGACTGGCGAAGAGGGCCTGCCAGCCGGCGTGGAGAAGGGGGGCGATCGCCGCCTGCTCGTTGTAGCCGCGCCAGGCCCAGGAGCGCGGATAGTCGTCCGGCAGGAAGACATCGTGAAAGTGCACGAACACCCCCGCCGGCAGGAGCGGGAGGATTTCGTTGAGGACGAAATCGACGTCGCTGCCGGGCATCAGGATGTGGCTGGAATCGACGAAGAGCATGTCGCCGGCGCGCAGCCCCTCGAACGGCGCGTGGCCGGCGGCCGGCACCGCTGCCGCCAGCCACTCGACCGGCAGGCCGCACAGCGCAGCGCGCGGCGCCGGGTCGACGGCGAGAATGCGCGTGGCGAGACCGCCGTCCTGCACTGCGCGCGCCAGGAAGCGGGTGGAATGCCCGCTGCCGATCTCGACGATCAGGTCCGGGCGGTGCCGGCGCACCAGGCTGTAAGCGATAGCCGCATCGAGCCTGGGAAACCAGTCCTGGCCCCAGCGCGGTGCCGGCTTCGGTTCGGCGCCGATCCGCAGCAGGTCGGCGCGGAAGTCCTGCAGCCCGGCGAGTTGCGCGGCGAACGTCGGCGCCTGCCGGTCGAACAGCCGTTCGACGGCGCCGTAAGCGGAGACGCGGCCGGCCGGGGCCAGGCGATCGGCATAGCGATAGGGAATGAAGAAGCCGCGGCGGCGGCCGAGCAGCGTGCTCAGCCCGAGATAGAAGCGTCGGATCGCGGCGCGGAATGGCATCACCGGATCGTGCCGCGGCGATCGCGGCCGCCGGTCACGGCCGCAGGATCATGCCCTCGCGGGCGACGAGCGTGCCGGGCCGTTGCCGCGCCGCCGCCTCGCCGATGCGGTCCATGGTATCGTCGTCGTGGCTCGGATCATGATGGAAGATCACCAGAGTCTTCGCCTTGGCAGCATCGGCAAGCCGGACACCTTCCTCCCACGTCGAATGACCCCACTTCTCGAAACGCGGGTATTCCTCGTCGGTATAGGTGCAATCGTAGATGAAGATATCGGCATCGCGGATCAATTCGACGACGTTGGAGTCGCGGGTGCCGGCATTGGCGTCATGCTCGGTGTCTGTTACATAGCAGATCGAACGGTCGCCAAACTCGACCCGGTATCCCGTCGCATCGTCCGGATGTTTGAGCTTTGCCGTACGGATCGTGACCCCCGGCCGCGGCGTCAGCGTCTCGCCGACCTTGAAGTCGCGATAGCTGATTTTTGCCTTGAAGACGTCGACCGGCACGGGGAACAGCGGCTTCGCCATCATTTTGCGGAACACGTCTTTCAGCGTCATTGGCTCGCCGGCCGGCTTGTCGCAAGAGAGATGCCCCGCCCACAGGTTGAAGCGATTCTGCTTCTCGAACAGCGGCATGAAGAACGGCACGCCGCCGATATGATCGAGGTGCGTGTGGGTGAAGAAGATGTCGGCGTTGATCGGCGTCTCGGGCTTCAGCTGCTTGCCGAGAACGCGCAGGCCCGTGCCTCCGTCGAAGATCAGCAGCTGCTGGCCGCAGCGGACCTCGAGGCAGGAAGTGTTGCCGCCGTAGCGGGCCCAAGGGGCGCCGGGGCAGGCGATACTCCCGCGCACGCCCCAGAAACGGACAAAGAAATCGGCGTCATCGGCCACAATCAGTACTCGACCAAGCCATGTATAGTTTCCAAAAGTTAGTGTGCCCGCCCGGACCGGGCAACCGCGGCGAGTGTGACGGCCATCACGGAATCAGTCGATAGCCGCCGGGTTCGGTCACGAGTATTTCGGCGTGGGCCGGATCCTGCTCGATTTTCTGACGCAATCGATAAATATGTGTTTCCAGCGTGTGGGTCGTGACGCCGGCGTTATAACCCCAGACCTCGCCGAGCAGGGTGTCGCGGCCGACCGGCTTGTCCCCCGCCCGGTAGAGGTATTTGAGGATGGCCGTTTCCTTCTCTGTCAGCCGGATCTTCTTCTTCGTGGCGGGATTAAGCAGCAGCTTGACGCTCGGCCGGAAATTGTAGGGGCCGATGGTAAACGTGGCGTCTTCGCTCTGCTCGTGCTGGCGCAGCTGGGCGCGAATGCGGGCCAGCAGCACGCCCAGACGCACCGGCTTGGCAATGTAGTCGTTGGCGCCGGAATCGAGGCCGAGGATGGTGTCGGCCTCGGTATCGGCCGCCGTCAGCATGATGATAGGGGCGCCGACGCCGTTGCGGCGGAGCAGGCGGCAGACCTCGCGACCATCCATGTCGGGGAGGCCGACATCGAGGATGATTGCGTCGAAGCGGTCGTTCTTGCAGCATTCGACCGCCGCCGTCCCCGATGCGGCCTCGGCGGTCGCGAATTCCTCGTGCAGCTGCAACTGTTCGGCGAGCGACTGGCGCAGCGGCTGGTCGTCATCGACGAGCAGGATGCGCTTGGCGCCCGGCCGCCCCGCCGACCGGGCCGGGCCGGGCCGACCGGCGACTGTCATGGAGCGTGCCTCCGGGGCTGGCAGGGCGAGATCATTGGTCGAGTGAGTTCCTGCAGC
>JBKOWC010000137.1:0-7414 GCA_046724215.1 Pseudomonadota bacterium
CCATCTTTCCCCAACCGACCCTCGCCTGCCTGCGCCGTCGCTCCACCGCCATGCGACGACATCTGCGTGAGCCACCCCGACGAAGAGCATACCAAAGGATCCCCTTATTTTAGCGCCTATGCGCTTTCGCGGGGGAATCAACCAGGGGGCTTCAGCACCTCGGCGCAATGCGCCCTATCCCGCGATCGTGGCGATCAGGCGGTTGATCTCGGCGGCGGCTTCCATGTGCGCCATGTGGCCGGCGGACTCAATGACATGAACCTTCACGTTGCCGGGGAGACCCTGCGCGTGGGCGGCGGGAATGATCCGGTCCTTGGCGCCGACGATCACCTGCACCGGCGGCTTCAGCTTGGCCAGGCTGTCGCGCAGCGAACCGGCCTGGCGGCCACCCGGGAACAGGCCGTCGCGCAGCTTCTTGAGCGCCGCATCGACGCCGTCGATGCGCTTGAACTTCAGCACGTCCTCGATCATGTCGCGCGTCACCAGCTCCGGATTGGCGACGATCATCTGCAGGACAGGTTCCAGCTTCTTGCCGCGGCTCGCCTCGATGAAGCCATTGATGAAGTCCATGGCGATCTCCGGCCCGAGGCCGGCCGGCGCGATCAGCGTCGCGGACGCGACCATGTCCGGCTTCGTTGCCGCCAGCTGCAATGCCACGCCGCCGCCCATGCTGTGCCCCACGAGATGGGCGCGCGCGATCTTGAGGGCATCGAGCCATGCGGCCAGCGCCGCCGTCATGCTGGCGAGATCGCCGGCGCCGACGTCCTTGCTGGAGCCGCCATGCCCCGGCAGGTCGATGGCATAGGTCGTGTGGCTCTCGGCCAAGGCCTCCTGATTGAACAGCCAGTTGTTGAGATCGCCGCCGAAGCCGTGGACGAACACGATCGGCGGGCCATCCGCGCTTCCGAGCTTGAGATAGCGGATCTTGCGGCCGCCGGCGATCTCGACCGTTTCGGGCTCCGGCTTCTTCTCGGTGGCCTTGGCGGCAAGCGCCGCCTTCAATGCCTCGTCGAACTTGGCGACGAAGGCGTCGATGTCGGCATCGCCGACCTTCTTGTCGGCGACGACCGCGAGCAGGGCGCCGACCGGCAGCGTCTCTCCAGTCTGTGCCACGATGCGGCGGACGGTGCCCGAGACTGGGCTCTCGAAGACGTTGGCGATCTTCGAGGTCTCGATGTCGGCGATCTCCTGGCCCTTGGTGATGGTGGCGCCTTCGGCGACGTTCCAGGCGGTGACCACCCCCTCCTCCATCGCCAGGCCCCACTTCGGCATGACGATGGGCTGGATGTCGCCGGCCATCAGGCGTGCCCCATGACCGCGCGGACCGCAGCTTCGATCTTCGGCGGTCCCGGAATGTAGATGTCCTCGAGTGCCGGCGAAAACGGCACCGGGCAATGGTAGCCCGTCACCATCTTGATCGGCGCCTTGAGGTCGCTGAAGGCCTCCTGGCAGATCAGCGCCGAGATGTCGGCGGCCATGTTGCAGCGCGGATGCGATTCGTCGACGACCACCACGCGTCCGGTCTCCGATGCCGTCTCCAGCACGGTCTCGGTATCGAGCGGCGAGGTGGTGCGCAGGTCCACCACTGTGCAGCCGATCTTGTCCTTCTTCAGACTGTCGGCGACCTGATTGGCGAAATTGACCATGCGGCCCATGGTAATGATGGTGACGTCGTCGCCCTCGCGCGTCACGTTCGCCTGGCCGAAGGGGATGGTGTAGGGATCGTCGGGAACCTCCGCCGTCTCGTCATACATCGCCTTGTGCTCGAAGAAGATCACGGGATCGTCGTCGCGGATCGACTGGATCAGCAGCCCCTTCGCCTCATAGGCATTGCTCGGCAGCGCGACTTTCAGGCCCGGGATATGCGTGAAGATCGGATAGAGGCACTGGCTGTGCTGCGAGGCCGCGCGGAACCCGGCGCCATACATGGTCCGGATCACCAGGGGCGTCACCGCCTTGCCGCCGAACATGTATTTGAACTTGGCGGCCTGATTGTAGATCTGGTCGAAGCAGACGCCGAAGAAATCGACGAACATCAGCTCCGCGACGGGCCTGAGGCCGGTCGCCGCGGCCCCGACGGCGGCGCCGACGAACGCGCTCTCCGAGATCGGCGTGTCCAGCACGCGGTCGCGGCCGAACTTCGGCATCAACCCCTTGGTCACGCCGAGCGGACCGCCCCAGGCGTCCTGTTCGCCGGGCGCGCCCAGGCCGCCGGCAACGTCCTCGCCCATGAGGATGACACGGGGATCGCGCTCCATCTCCTGCCGGAGCGCCTCATTGATTGCTTGACGATAGGTCTTCTTGGCCATGGCGCGCTCCCTCAATAGGCGGACGTGTAGACGTCGGTCAGTAGGTCGGCCTCGGTCGGCGACTTCGCCGACTTCGCCAGCGCGACGCATTGCTGGATGCGCTGCTTGCTCGCCTTGTCGATCTCGTCGAGCGTCTTGCCCTCGAGCAGGCCGGCCTCGGTGACGCGATTGCGGAACAGCATCAACGGATCCTTCGCCGCCTTGTATTTCGCGACCTCGTCGGGCGCCTTGTAGGTGGTAGCGTCGCCCTCGAAGTGCCCGTAGTAGCGCATGACTTTCATATGGATCAGGGATGGTCCGCCACCCGCACGGGCGCGCTCGATCACCTCGCGCGCGGCCTCGTACACGGCGAAAAAGTCGGACCCGTCGACTTCCATCGACGGCAGGCCGAAGCCGTTGCCGCGCCCGACCTGGCTGCCGCCGACCGACCATTTCGAGGCCGTCGATTCCGCATAGCCATTGTCCTCGACGATGAAGATCGCCGGCAGGTTCCAGATCTTCGCCAGGTTGTAAGATTCGAAGGTCGTGCCCTGGTTGGAGCCGCCGTCGCCGACGAAGGCGATGGCGACACCGCCCGTCTTGTTGGTCTTGGCGGCGAGCGCTGCGCCGCAGATCAGCGGCGGTCCGCCGCCGACGATCCCGTTGGCGCCCAGCATGCCCTTGGAGAGGTCGGCGATGTGCATGGAGCCGCCCTTGCCGCCGCACAGGCCGTCCTTCTTGCCGAAGATCTCCGCCATCATGGCCTGCTCGTCGCAGCCCTTGGCGATGCAGTGGCCGTGGCCGCGGTGCGTGCTGGCGATGCAGTCGCGGTCCTCGAGATGCATGCACACACCGACGCCGGATGCTTCTTCGCCGGCATAGAGATGGACGAATCCGGGGATGTTGCCGGCCGAGAACTCGTCGTGCACGGCATCCTCGAACTCGCGGATCAACCGCATGCGCTTGTAGGCTTTGACGAGATCGTCCCGGCTCAGTTGCATGAGTTTCCTCCGATCGGGTTGGTTCTTGGCGGCGGCGTCTTGCGGGCGCTGAACGCAACACTATGGGCCATCCGGCGGCGATGTAAAGTCGCGCGGCGACATGCCCGCTTGTGTTATCCGCATAACACCGACGCGCTTCCTAGCCGTGGGCGAGTGCCGTCACGAACGACTTGGCGCGGTCGCGAACTTCCGTCGGCGTCATGCCAGGCGCGAACAGCGCCGATCCCAGGCCGAACCCGCTGGCGCCGGCCGACCGATACGCGGCCATCCGCTCCGGCGTGATGCCGCCGACAGGCAGCAGCAGCGTTTCCGGCGCGAATACGGCGCGCCACGCCTTCACGACGGGCGGCGGGATCGCTTCGCCGGGGAACAGCTTGAGCCCGTCGGCGCCGGCAGCGAGCGCGGCAAAGCCTTCGGTCGGCGTAGCGACGCCGGGCATGCAGACGAGCCCCCGCTGCTTCGCCTCGGCAACGATGCTCGTGTCGCCGTGCGGCATGACGATCAGGCGCCCACCCGCGTCCTGGACGCGCCGGACGTCGGCCTGCCGCAGCACCGTACCGGCGCCGACCAGCGCGCGGTCGCCGAATACGTCCGCCAGCCGGGCGATGCTCTCCTGCGGCCGCGGCGAGTTCAGCGGCACCTCGATCACGCGGAATCCGGCATCGACCAGGACTTGGCCGATATCGAGGGCCTGCTCGGGGACGAGGCCGCGCAGGATTGCGATCAGCGGCATGTCCCGCAAGTAGCGGCGCAGCACCTCGCTCATCATCACGCCTCCGTCGATGCGGCCGCCAGGATCTTGCGGATGCCGGCCACGGCCGCATCCACAGGACCGAGCCGGCTGTCGATGTTCAGAACGCGGAGCGCTTCGCGGTAGCGCGCCGCCAGGATCGCGGCGCCGACGATGATCGGCCGCTGCGCACCGATATGCGGCGTCCCCGCCCAGGCCGCCGCTTCGGCTACCTCCTCCCCGATCAGCAGCCCCGACAGAAAGGACGCGACCCCGGCCGCCGGCAGGCGATCGAACAGCGGCAGGGTCCGCGCGCTGAAGAGGCGGCGCAGCAGGCCGCCGCCCCTGCCCGACTGCCCGACCCCGCGGCGGAAAGCCTCGGCGTCGTCGGCATCGCCCTCCATGAGGCGGCCGAGGATGGTGTGGCCGCGCAGGGCCGCGAACAGTTCGCCGGTCATGAAGGTGGCGAAGCGGGCGATGCGGCCGGCCTCGACGATGACCCACTTGCTGTGCGTGCCCGGCAGCACCAAGACCTGCCGCGGCGGATCGCCGACGTTGAGGCAGCCGATCACCTGGGTCTCCTCGCCCCGCATGACGTCGGGGATTCCATCCGGACCCAGATGCATCACGCCGGGGACGAGCTGCACCCGGTGGCCGGCCGGCGACGTCACGCTCACCATTCGGTTGGCCAGATCGGCGGCGCCGGCCGGACAATCGACATAGGGCGCCTCATGCCAGCCCTGACGGCTGCCGATCATGCCGCTGGCGACGACGGGCAGCCGGCCCTGCCCGAGCCACGGGCCGACGAGCCGGTCGAAGGTGCCGCCGAAATCGCCATTCGGGACCTGCATGATGCCGGCCAGAGCCTCCAACCGGTCGATGACCGCGCCACCGGAATCGATGCGGTAGGCGCGGAGGCTCGTCGTGCCCCAGTCGACGGCGATCAGGGACGCAGGGCCCATCTCGTCACCCGATACTCGCGTTCAGAACGTTGCGGAGATGCCGCCGTCGACCAGCATGATCTGGCCGGTGACATAGCGGCTGTCGTCGGAACAGAAGAAGAAGGCCGGCCCCGCGATGTCATCCGGGTGGCCGGCGCGGCCGAGCGGCAGGCGCTTGTGCTTCAGGTAGACGTCCTTGAACCATTCGCTCTCGTGCTCGTGCGTGCCGTCGGGCTGCCGGGCCATGCGGGTGTCGATGAACCCGGGCGCGATGGCATTGACGTTGATGCCTTTGTCGGCGAGATCGCAGGCGAGCGTCCGCGTCATGTTCACGACACCGCCCTTGGCCGTGCTGTACGCCAGCGAGTCACGGCTGCCGCGCACGCCCATGATCGAGGCGATGTTGAGGATGCGCGCATGTTCGCTCTTGGCGAGGAAGCGCACGGCCGCGACAGTGCAGATCAGCGCACCATCGAGATTGACCCGCAGCACATGCGAGAAGCGATCATAGGTGAGGCTGTTGAACGGCGTCACGTCGAGGATGGCGGCATTGTTCACGAGGACATCGAGGCGCCCCCAGCGGGCGACAGCGGTGCCGACCGCCGCCGCGGCATGTGCCGGATTGGTCACGTCCGTCTGTTGCGCGACGACGTCGCTGCCGGTCTGCTGCATCAGGTGAATGGCGGTCTGCATGGCAACGTCGCCGTCGATGTCGGCCAGGAGGACGCGCGCGCCCTCCTCGGCCAGCCGCGCCGCGATCGCCGCGCCGATACCCCGGGCCCCGCCGGTGACGATCGCCGCCCGTCCGGCCAGCCGCTTCTGCTTCGACATCGCTGCCCTCTCCCCGTCAGCCGGACCGTAGCAGCAAGATCGGACCGGACCAAGGCGGTGGTTTCCGCCGACGCGGCTTATTCACAGCGGAACGAGGGCGGCATCGCCGGAAGCCCAGCCGACGCGCGCCGGCTGGCCTGGCCGGACGGCGTCGGCCGCCTTGGAACTCGTCATCTTGATCCGCAGCAGCCGGTTCGCCGCGAACGCGCTGCGGACCATGACATGCTGCATCGAGCCGACGAACACGACCTCGTCGACATCGACCGCGACCGACGCGACCACGCCTTCGATCAGGTTGTTGTCACCGAAGAAACCGGCGACGAAGGCAGTCCGCGGCAGGTAGTAGATCTCGCGCGGTGTCCCCGTCTGCTCGATCCCCCGACGCCATCCCGCCGCTCGCCGTACCGGGCCGGCCTCAGACCCAGCCGCCGTCGACGATGTAGTTCTGGTTGGTGCAGGCGCCGCTGTCGTCGGCCGCGAAGAACAGCACGGTGCGGGCGATGTCGTCCGGCACCAGCTTGCGCTTCAGGCACTGGCGCTTCATCAACTCCTGCTCGCCCTCCGGCGTCAGCCACAGCGTGAGCTGCCGCTCCGTCATGATCCATCCCGGCAGGATGCAGTTGACGCGGATGTTCATCGGCCCGAGGTCGCGGGCCAGCGCCCGCGTCAGGCCGGCGACTGCGGACTTGGCCGAGGTATAGCAGGGCATGCCGCCCTGTCCGATCACCCAGGAGGTCGAGCCGAGATTGACGATCGAGCCGCCGCCGGCCGCCGCCATGTCCTTGTAGACGGCCTGGGCGGCGAAGAACTGATGCTTGAGGTTCACCGCATAGCGGTCGTCCCAGTATTCCGGCGTGACGGCGTCGATCGGATGGCGCTGGTCGTGCGCCGCATTGTTGATCAGCACGCGGATCGGGCCGAGCTGCTGCCTGGCGTCGGCGATGGCCTTCTGCAGGGCCGGGATGTCCGTGACGTCGCAGTAAAGGAAGAGCGGCTTCGGCAGGCCTTTGGCCGCGATCGATTTGACCAGGGACTCCGAGGCTTCCCGGGCGATGTCGACGAAGGTGACCTTCGAGCCCTGCGCGCAGAAGTGCTCGACGATGGCGGCGCCGATGCCG
The DNA here is from genome assembly GCA_046724215.1 of Pseudomonadota bacterium. Lineage (GTDB taxonomy): Bacteria > Pseudomonadota > Alphaproteobacteria > Dongiales > Dongiaceae > JBKOWC01. Next base: position 6,910 of record JBKOWC010000137.1, read on the forward strand.
CTGCCGCCGCCGGTGACGAAGACCGCGCGGTCCTTGAGGCTGGGGTAGATGGCGTTCTGCGACATGGTCTCCCCTATGCTGTCATGAGGCGGCGGCCGTCGCCTCGCCCTGCACGATCATGCCGAGGACCTCGTCCTCGGTCGTCTGCTTGATGACGCGATCGCCGACGAGACGACCGCGCTTGAGCACCATGACGCGGTCGCCGACGGCGAAGATGTCGTTGAGGCGGTGGCTGATGATGATCTGGGCGACGCCGTGGCTCTTCAGCTCGAGCATGGTGTCGAGGAGCTGCGCCGTCGCGGTGACGGAAAGATTGGCGGTGGGCTCGTCGAGGATGACGACCTTGGGATCGGAACTGATGGCGCGGGCGATGGCGACCGATTGCTGGCGGCCGCCGGAGAGGCTTTCAACCTTGAGGCGTACCGACGCCACGTCGACCTTCAGCTTCGCCAGCACAACGGCGGCCTCCGCCTCCATGCGACGACGATCGACGAACAGACCCTTC
>JBKOWC010000154.1:0-4945 GCA_046724215.1 Pseudomonadota bacterium
CAGCGCCAGCACCAGGGCGGCCGACATGGCGAGACCGGTGCTGGCGACGGCAAAGATCACGCTGCTGACGATGGAGTTCCAATAGACCGGATCCGACAGCATGGCGGTGAAATTGCCGAGGCCGACCCATTCATTGCCGCCGCCCCAGGGGCGCTCGAGGGTGAACGCCCAATAGAGCGCCTCGCCGGCCGGCCAATAGAAGAACGTGAAGATCAGCAGGATCTGCGGGGCGATCAGCGCCCAGCCGAGGGAGCGGCTGGTGAAGAAGGCTCGCCCTTCCTTCGAGCGTTCACCCTGCCGGCTCACCGAACCGGTGGCAAATCGGCGGGCGGGACCGCCCCTGCGAACGACCTCGCCCCCGGCCAGAGGCCGGGAGTCGAGGCCGATTCCGGAGTTCGAGACGGTCACGCTTTCGCCTTAGGGAAGTTCCTTGCCCTTATAGGTCGCCTCGAAGCGGCGAAGGATCGCATCGCCGCGCTGCACGGTCTCGTCGAGGGCTTGCTGGACGCTGGCCTTGTTGGCGAAGATCTCTTGCAGGCCGTTCGACAGCTCGCCGCGGATCTGCAGAAAGTTGCCGAGACGAATGCCGCCCGGCCCGCTGCCCGCAGCCTCCACGTTCAGCGATGCAATAGCTGTCTCGCGGCCCTTGTAGGGCGGCTTGTCGTAGAAGCCGTGCGACTTCATGTAGTCGAAGCCGGTCTTGGTGACCGGGATGTAGCCGGTCACAGTCGACCAGAACAGTGCCTGCTCGGGCTGCGCGATGAAATTGAGGAAGGCCGCGGCGGCCTTGTATTCCTCCGGCGTATGGCCCTTCAGCACCCACAGCGACGCGCCGCCGACGAAGGAGTTGTGCCGCTGCGTCCCGTCATAGACCGGCAGCATGGCGACGTCCCAATGCATGTTCGGATCGGCCGTGCGGCCGATATTGCCGTGGTCGCCGACCGAGGTCAGAGTCATCTGGCAATGGCCGGCGGCAAAGGCGGCGACATAGTCCTCGCCGGTGTTCGGCGACTTGATCTTGGCCAGGCCCTGGTCGTACCAGCTCTTGAGGTCGGTGACGAACTGCACGAACCGGGTCTTGTTGAACGTCAGCTCGGCATCGAGGCCGCCGAAGCCGTTGTTCTTCGTCGCGATCGGCTCGCCATGCACGGCCGAGAACTGCTCCATCAGCTGCCAGCTCTCGTCCTGGCTGATGTCGAAGGCGAGCGGGCAGTCGTAGCCGGCGCCCTTCAGCGCCTTCATGTCGGCGGCCGCCTCCTCCCAGGTCTTCGGCGCCTCGGTCTTGCCGATCTTCTGGAAGGCGTCCTTGTTCCAGTAGAGCAGCGCCGTCGAGGAGTTGAAGGGGAAGGAAAACATCTCGCCCTTGGAGCTCGCGTAGTAGGCGCGGATCCCGGGGAAGTAGTTGGTCCAGTCGACCTTGTAGCCGTTGTCGTCCATCAGCTTGTAGGCGGGGTAATAGGCGTCGGAGAGCATGAGATCGAGGGTGCCGACGTCGAACACCTGGACGATGGTCGGCGGCTTGCCGCCGCGGAAGGCGGCGATCGTGTTCTGCACGGCGGCGTAGTAGGAGCCCTGGCTGGTGCAGACGGCTTCATAGTCGGCCTGCGACTCGTTGAAGTGCTGGCAGACCTCCTGGACACGCTTCGAAATGTCGCCGGAGTTGCCGTACCAGAAATCGATCTTCGTCTTATCGGCTGCGGCTGGGCCGGCAAGAAGCAAAGCAAACGCCAGACTGCCGACGGCACAAAGAAGCTTCGTACGCATGGTTACCTCCCTGGCTGTTTTCGAGTCGTTGTTGTCGCGTCCGCATCAAAGAACCCTATCCCACTCTTCGGAACGACGATAATGAAACTTCGGCGAAGACGGCACCACTGCAGTCGCGGCCATCCGCATCGTCGCGCTCACTCGTCCGGCGTGACCGTGACGAGGAGACAGTCATGGTCGGAAATGGGCGTGCCGTCCGCTCCTAGCGCCGGGACGATCGCGGGAGTGGCCGCCCGCAGCCCGCGCGTGAAGATCCAGTCGATCTTGCCGAGCGACCGCATGGGCTGGCCGGGCTGCGAGCGTTCGGTCGCCTTGCCCGGCACATTGCTCGCGCGCCAGTCGAAACCGCGGTCCGCTAACTCCTGAAACAGCGGCTCATGGGCTTCCACCTCAAGAAGCCGTCCCGGATCGGCCAAGAATTCCGCCCGCCGGAATTCTCTGTCGCGATCCTGCGTGCGATCGACTGTCGAGGTGTTGAGATCTCCGCCGATCAACAACGGTGCCCCGGCGTCGTATTTTTCGATCACGTCGAGAAGATGAGACATCTGCGTCTTCCGCTGGGCCGGACTTGAATTGCTCTCGAGATGCACCGAGACGAAGGTGACCCACCGGCCGCCAACCTCGATCTGCGCGCCGATCGCCATACGGCCCCCCACCCGTTGCTGGCCGCGCGCTGGCCCGAACCAGCCACCATCGGCTTCGAGCCGGACCATGAAGGGACGGTGCAGAGGGATGGCGCTTGTCACGGCGTTGCCATGAAACCCGAATGTGTTCTGCCGGTCGCTATTGGCGGCGACCTCGCTCTCGTCACCCAGGCCGAGTTCGACGAACTCGACACCATAGGCAAAGTGGTGACCGAGCTTGTCGGTCAGGTCGACGAGGCCATGTCGGTTGCCCGACCGGACCATGCCCTTGTCGACCTCGCTGAGCAGGATGACGTCTGGCCGATGCCGGGTCAGCAACTCGGCAATAGCCTCGACATGGCGAAGCCGCTCGACGTTCCACACAGCGACGCGGACGGGTCCACCAGTCCGCTCGCGAACGGGCGCCACGCCGCCCAGTTCGATTTCCCGGAGCGCCGGGACGCTCGAAAAATATCGTTCATGGCGGCGAAGATTGGACGGCCCGTTCCGCATCGCTTCACGAGCCGACAAGTCTATCTCTGTGATGGAAGTGACCAGTCTTTCGATCGGTCGGTCGATCCACCCAGTCAAGCCGGCCGCCGTCAAGGTTCCTCCTTCGTCATCCGCAGAACCTGTAGCTGACATTCCCGCGAACGATCCGGTTTCGGCGCTAACCTTTCCGTGGGTCGCCTGTCCTGAAAATGTACGGCTCGGCGCGGCATCTCCTGGCGACGTGAGCCTAGCGATCTTGACTCCGATCATCGCATTAAGTTACCGTTAATTTTTGGAACGTTCCACAAAAACACGAAACGGGAGGAACTAGCAATGGCGAAGAACGCACGGGGATTGCCTGGACGTCGACGGCAACGTCCGACGAAGGCGGTGAATGCGACATCGGCTGGATCTGCGCGAACGGGCATCGGCGGTGAGTCGACGCCAAGGATCTCGCGCCGAGCTTTCGTTGGGCGGACAGCCGGCGCCGCGCTGGCGGTCGGCGCACTCTCCAATTTCGTCGCACCCAGGAGAGCCGCGAGCGACAGCGGCACAGTGGTCGTGATGGCGTGGGAGAATTACGTCCACGCCGAGATCCAGAAGCGATTCAAGGCGGCGACCGGCATCACGATGCGCGGCATCCCCGCAGACTCCGATCAAGACATGTTCACCAAGCTGCAGGCCGGCGGCGGCGACCAATATGACATCGTCTTCGCCAACGCCGGCTTCTGTCCCTTGTATCACCAGGCCGGCCTGACCGAGCCGATCGACCTCAACGAGGTACCGGCCGCGAAGAATCTCTGGCCCATCTTCAAGACGAACACCGACTTTCCGTACGTCGTTGCGGCGAACAAGACACTGCTCTACCCGAGCATGTGGGCGTCCTTCGGCATCTGCTGGAACGTCGACCGCTTCCAGGTCCCGGCGCCGTATTCGTGGACGTCGCTGTGGGACGCGCCCAAGGGCAAGGTGATCCTGCAGGGCGCCGGCGACGACTTCCTCTCGCTCGCCGGCCTCGCCCTGGGCGTGCCGCGCTCCGAGATCTACGCGATGACCGGGCCCACGCTCAAGAAGGCGGCCGACTACCTGCGGCAGCTGAAGCCGTTCCAGGTCAGCGCCAGTTCCGACCTCGTGACCGCCGACGCCATCCGGACCGGGAAGGCCGTCGTGGGCCAGGCGACGAGCCTCGGCCTCGCCTACCGGATCAACGAAAAGGCGGGCAAGCACGTGGCGGACATCCAGCTGCCCAAGGAGGGCGCCCTCGGTTGGGTCGACGGTCCGCAGCTCGTCAAGGGCGCCAAGAACCGCGACAACGCCATCAAGTTCATCGACTTCCTCATGGGCGACGAGGCGATGCAGGATTGGCTCTGGGACTACAACGTCTTCGGGATGGCGAGCCAGACGACCTCGGAGCGCATCGTGAAGTCGGGCGCAAAGCAGAACGCTCCCATCTACGAGGCCCTCGGCGGCGGCAAGCCGGACATCGCCACCAGCATGGTCTTCCAGGGGCCGTCGCAGAATCCGAGGGAGTGGGCGGCCGCGTACGACGCGGTGCTGGCCGACTAGCCGCCCGCGACCCGGCAACCGGAGACACGCTGCGTGGCTGCTCCGGATGCCCCGCTGTTGATGGGCGAAGGCGGTTCGCCGGCTGCGATGCGATCGGCGGGGATTCCCATGCTCGGGAGTCTCCGTCGTCGCGGCCTCGAGAATCCACTGCTCCCGCTTCCGGCCGTGCTCGCGGTGGCCATCGGCTTCTTCGCGCCGCTGGCGGTGCTTATCGTCTACTCCTTCTGGCCGACCGAAGAGGGGCGCATCGTCCACGAGTGGACGACGGCGAACTACGTGCGCTTCTTCACCGAGCCAGCCTATCGGCGGATGCTTGTTCGCTCGTTCTGGCTGGTGGCACTGGCATCCGCACTCACGGTCGTCCTCAGCTTCCCCTTCGCCTACTTCGTGGCGGCAAAGGTTCGGCCGTCGCAGCGGCTGGCGTGGATCCTGGTCGCGATCATTCCGTTCTGGACCAGCTACCTGATCCGGGTGCTTGCCTGGCTCACCATGTTCGGCGA
>JBKOWC010000045.1:0-16255 GCA_046724215.1 Pseudomonadota bacterium
CCCTTCTGCCTGTTGCACAACCTCAAGCACAACAAGGTCCTGCACCAGCGCGTCATCCTCATGAGCGTGACCACCGAGGCGGTCCCCGAAGTGCATGCCGCCGACCGCTTCACGCTCGAGGATCTCGGCAAGGGCTTCCATCGAGTCATCGTGCACTACGGGTTTGCCGAGTCGCCGAACGTGCCGCGGGCGCTGGCCGCGGTCGCCGAGCGTCTCGGCTTCACCTTCAATATGATGGAGATCTCGTTCTTCCTCGGCCGCGAGAAGCTCGTGGCGAGCAAGCGGCCGCATTTCTCCACCTGGAGCGAACGGCTCTTCATCTGGATGCAGCGCAACGCCGTCAGCGCCACCGAATTCTTCCGCATCCCGTCGAACCGCGTCGTCGAGCTGGGCGCCCAGGTCGAGGTGTAGGCTCCTGTAGGGTGACTCGGCGTGGTCGCCCCTACAGAATCACAGAATCTGGAAGTGGGCCTCGGTCGGCTTGGTGTTGTTGATCGGCAGGATGTCCTGCGGGCAGGCCGAGAAGGCGATGATAAGGTCCATCTCGGCGCGCAGCAGCAGATGGTCCCCGGGCTTCGATACCGTCGGCAGGAACTGGATCGTGCCGTCCTTCGCCACCGGAATGTTCATCCAGACATTGAACGGGCTCGGGACCTGCGGCGGCGTCACGCCGAGCTCCGCCATGCCCGAATGCAGGTTGTCCGTGCAGTTGTCGTGATAGCCCTCGACGCCGAGAAACTTGTACCGATAGCGGTCGCAGGCCGCGACGATCGTGTCATGGATGCCGGGCGAGCTGTCCTCGAGGATGGTGAGGATCGGCCGCCGTTTGTTCGTGTACATGATGTCGCCCGGCTTCGGGAAGATGTGCCCGATGTGCGGACGCGTGTGTTCCATGGACATGAATTCGTGCAGGTCGTCGGCATTGAACGCCCAGGTGTCGACGACCTGGGTGCCGTGGGTATTGATCATCCTGATCCGCTGGCCCTTGGCCACGCGCGCCGCTTTCCCGCGACGGGCCGGAATCGTCTGCAACGGCTGTGCGTTCATCGCCGCCTCCCTTTCGGTGTCGCGCCCCGGCGCCCGACCGGCCGCGCCGTAGCGGCAGCGGCGCGCGGCGCCTTGGCCTTCACCGGAAACTCCTTCTGCAGCGCGGCCGCGATGGTGCGCACATATTCCTCGAACAGCGCCTTGCCCTTGGCGGCCGTCGCCGACTTCGCCGGCGAGAGAACGCCCGAAGGCGGTACCCACGCGACGTTGGTCGGATAGACGTCATAGGGCGGGAAACCGGCCGGCGGATCCTTCGGCAGCTTGTCCAGCCGCACCAGATGTGGGTGGATGTGCAGGCTGATCGACGTCTCCATGACGGCCGCGTGCTCCAAGGCGTAGCCGGGGAAACCCTCGGGAAACACTGTGGCGAGCGTCTCGTTGCTGGTGAAATCCCAGTACTCCAGGCGGATGATCTTCATGTCGGTGACGCCGTCGTAGCGCAGTTCCCGCATGGCCAGATCGATGCCCTCGATGAGGAACATCTGGTTCTCGTAGTGGCCGTCGACCACGGCGACCCGGCGGCTGCCGTGGCGCGCGAATTCCTTCAGCACGTCGCGCAGGGTCAGCGACAGGTTGTTGCCGTCGAGACTCGTCGTGCCGACGAAATGATTGCCGCCGCCCATCTTCGGCTGCGACTTGTAACCGTAGCTGAACGCGGGCGCGACGACAGCCGGGACGAGCGCGGCCACGGCCCGGCAGATGGCAGTCGGGATCATATGATCGGTGCCCAGCGGCAGGTGCGGACCGTGCTGCTCCAGCGCGCCGACCGGCAGCAGGATCACCGGATTTTCCCGCTTGAGCCGCTCCTGGTAGTCGGTCCAGGTCAGCTCCGCCATCATGTTGGTCTCGACCATCGCCCTCACCCCCAAACCGCCGCGATGGCGCATGCCCGTCCAGGATCGACGGCATGCCGACCCCACGCGGCGGCTATTCGGAACGGCCAGCATGCCAAATCCGTCGCCCCGATACAGCGCAATTCTGCGAACCGTGCTTCTGCCGGTTCGCAACTATTAGGAGCGTGCGCTTAGGAGCGTGCGCTGCCACGTGGGGTCTGCCGACGCGCGGAACGGCGGCGGCCGCGTCGGGCAGCCGGACGCGGCCGCCCGGCATGCCGGCCATTCGGCCGCGGCGCATCGCTGGCCGCCGCTGACCCTTCCACCGGTAGGTACGGGTGATCCGCCACGACCGACAGGCGGCGCGCGATGAGCCGCTCGATGTCGCGCAGCTGCGCCCGCTCCTCGCCGGCACAGAACGACAGCGCAACTCCGCTTGCCCCGGCCCGCGCCGTGCGGCCGATGCGGTGGACGTAGCTCTCCGGCGGCGTCGGCAAGTCGAAATTGATGACATGACTGATGCCGTCGATGTCGATGCCCCGCGCCGCGATGTCGGTCGCGACCAGCACGCGCGTGCGGCCGTTGCGGAAGTCCGCGATGGCGCGCTCGCGCGCACCCTGCGACTTGTTGCCGTGGATCGCGTCGGCGGCGATGGCGTTGCGGTGGAGCTGCGTGGCGACCCGATTGGCCCCATGCTTCGTGCGCGTGAATACGAGGACCCGGGTGATCGTCGGGTCCTTGAGGATTTCGCCGAGGAGCGCCGGTTTGTCAGCACGCTCGACGAACAGCACGCGCTGGTCGATGAGTTCCACCGTGGAAGCGACCGGCGTGACCGCGACCCGTACCGGATCGTTCAGGATGCCCTCGGCCAGGCGGGCGATTTCCGGCGGCATCGTTGCCGAAAAGAGCGCTGTCTGCCGCTGCGCCGGAACAACCGCGAGAATGCGGCGGATGTCCGGGATGAAGCCCATGTCGAGCATGCGGTCAGCCTCGTCGAGGACGAGGAACTGCATGCCGTTGAAATGCACATGGCCCTGGCCGATCAAGTCGAGAAGGCGTCCCGGCGTGGCCACGAGGATGTCGACGCCGCGGGCGAGCGCGCGCACTTGCGGCCCCTGGCCGACGCCGCCGAAGACGGTCGTGTGGGTCAGGCCGAGATGGCGGCCATAGGTGCGGAAGCTGTCGGCGATCTGCGTAGCAAGCTCGCGCGTGGGCGCCAAAATCAGCGCGCGGGCCGTGCGCGGCAGCCGGCGGCCGCTCGTCTTAGCGAGGCGCTGCAAGATCGGCAGCGCGAAGGCTGCTGTCTTGCCGGTGCCGGTCTGGGCGCAGCCAAGCAGGTCGCGACCGGCGAGGAGATGCGGGATCGCCTGGGCCTGAATCGGCGTCGGCGTGATGTAGCTCTCGGCCTGCAGCGAGCGCTGGATCGGATCGGTGAGCTGGAGTTCGGAAAAAGCAGTGGCTTGTGTTTGCATTGGTGTTTCGCTTTTGAGTATGGGTTTGCGGATGATGCCCCGGCCCGAAATCAACAACTGCGTCCGCATCGCCTGCGGCGACGCGCAATGCGGTCGTTTCGGAACAGCGCGGCAAGGGGAATTCTCGTTCAGGCGTGCCGACCGCGTACGGGCGGTCGACGGCGCACATCCTTTTTGTCATGGCTCGCTCCCGTGCGCGACAGGGCGGCCTTGTTCTAAGTCAATCCCGGGATTGGAGCGCCCGCGACCGTATCGGTCCAAGGGGCGCATTCGCGCGATCGCGAGATCAAAGACACTGACGTGTCAAGGGATAGATGGGCGATTGCCGCATCGATGTCAAGCTTAATTGAACATAGTCCTCGCTCTACCAATGAAACGCCACCGGATGGAAACATTCGATCATCGACAATTCCGCACGAAAGGCGGGTCAAAAAACTGCATTTGCGGCGAATTGTTGAATTTCCATGAATGAAAATCTGATATACGTCGCGTATCACATCGCACGGGGCCACTCGCCTGTGTCGCATCGGCAGCATCGCTATGAAAAGAAGCCTGATCCTGGCCCGGAGGTTCCGGAAGTGCCCAAGCAGCGATTCTGCCTGATGTGCCACGCCCGCTTCGCGAGCGCCTGGTCGGGCGAGCGTGTCTGTCAGCACTGCAAGACTACGGTCGCTTGGCGCGAGGGCGTTCGCTGGCCACCGGCCTGAGCAGATGAAGCGACCCCGGCGCGAGCCGGAACCTTTCTCCGGATCTGATGGGACTGCCGCACCTGGATCCGGCGGCTTGGTCGGCCAAGCGAACGCACGAGCGGCATCAAGCGCGACACGCGCAGAGAGGGCGGGTAGACGATGGCGAGAAGGCCGAACTACGGGCAGGAGCGGGCGGACCGCAACAGGAAGAAGGCGGCTCGACGGGAGGAGCGACTCGCCGCCAAAGCGGCGCGATCGAAGCGGACCAATGAGGAGAAGACCGATGCCGACGCTTCGCCCGGCGCATCAGACGCACGCACGCCTCCCGATGAGGACGACAACGAAGCCGCCACCGGCACCGGATCTTGATGCCATTGCGCGCGCCGGGGAGTGCATCGCCATGCGGCGAACCGCGGCCGGCAACGTGACTCGGCGATGGATCGCCGAATGGTCAAGGCAGCGCCCCGGCCAAGCGATCTCGGCCGGAGCCAACGCCAGATGGGCTTATCACACAGAGACCGCGGGCGGAGCCGGTAGTGCCGCCCGGGGGAAACCTGTGGGGGTGAGCCGCGTGATCGAATTGGTCGACGCTTAGGCGGGTTTGATGTTGGTCGCCGCCGTCTTGCCGCGCTCGGTGGTGATATCGAACGAAATTTTCTGCCCCTCGCGCAGCGAGGTCATGCCCGCGCGTTCGACGGCGCTGATATGCACGAACACATCCTTCGATCCGTCGTCCGGCTGAATGAAGCCGTAACCTTTGATCGTGTTGAAGAACTTGACGGTACCGACCGGCATGTTGGCTCTCCCTTGACAAACGTCCCCCGCGCCTCTCGACGCGCCGCACATAACAATCAGAGCATCTTGGGAAATTTCGTTGATCGGACGCCGCAAGGCGGCAGCGAAGAAATGCCAAGACCGAGATTGCCGCGCCTTAGTGCGCCAGATGCCGGCAGAAATCAATGGCTTTCTCCGCGCCTTGGGCAAGGTCTGGCGGGGTTCCCTTGTGATGAAATTCCGCTGGCCTCGCGACGTCCGCCGCCGCATGGGATAGAGCGAATGTTCCATTAACGACCCCGGCGGGTTTAATGCGATTGGGAAGGCCGGATTAACCCGACCTTAAAGCCCTGTCGGCAAGCTTGGGTGCGGCCGATTGTGGCGGGCAACGCCCATCGACGTCGCGGTTCGATCCGGCGGTTGAGGGAGGGAAGCTAACGTGCGGTTGGGTGATATCCTGGTCGCGCGCGGGATGGTCGGTGAGGCCGACGTCCAACGTGCGATCGAGTACCAGGCCAAATCGGGCGGACGTCTCGGCGACATCCTGGTCGCCATGCGGGCCATCACCGCCGAGGCGCTCGAGGCGGTCCTGCACGACGCCCCGGAGGCGCCGCGCAAGGTGGAGGCGACCGGCGTCGACGCCGTGGAGCTGATGAAGCTCCTCATCAAGGACATGTACGTCGCCAGCCGCGAGTTGCCCACGCACCTGGCCGACGACCTCGGCCTGACCTCGCATGTCGTGCGCGAGCTGATCCAGATGGCGATCGAGCGCAAGCTCGTCGAGGCCCTTGGCACCACCGGCAAGGCGGTGATGGAGCTGCGCTATGCCCTGACCGAGGTCGGCCGCCGCTGGGCCACCGAGGCGCTGGAGCAGTGCCGCTATGTCGGCGTGGCGCCCGTCCCGCTGGAGGAATTCCAGGATCGCGTCGCCAGCCAGAAGATCACCAACGAGCGCATCGGCCGCGACGTGCTGTCCAAGCAGTACGCCGACATGGTCGTGTCGGACGCCTTTCTGCGCCGCATCGGCCCGGCCGTTAACTCCGGCCGCGCGCTGCTGCTCTACGGCCCGCCGGGCAACGGCAAGACCTCGATCGCAGAGCGCATGAGCCGCATCTACAACGACATTATCTACATTCCGCACGCCGTCGAGGTCGACGGCCAGATCATCAAGGTCTACGACCCCTCGATCCACAAGGAAGTGAAGTCGGCTTCCAGCGAGGACGAGTCGAACGTCATCCGCAAGGAGGCGCTCGACCGCCGCTATGTCGCCTGCAAGCGGCCGATCATCATCACCGGCGGCGAGCTCAACCTCGAGATGCTCGACCTGCGCTATGACGAGAGCGCCAAGTACTACGAGGCGCCGCTGCACATGAAGGCGCTCGGCGGCACCTTTATCATCGACGACTTCGGCCGCCAGCTGGTGAAGCCCGAGCAGCTGCTCAACCGCTGGATCGTGCCGCTCGAAAGCCGCGTCGACTTCCTCAAGCTGCATACCGGCAAGACCTTCTCGATCCCCTTCGACGAGATCGTCGTCTTCTCGACCAACCTCGAACCGAACGACCTGATGGACCCGGCGTTTCTGCGACGCATTCCCTATAAGCTCGAGATCAAGGCGCCGAGTCGCGAGGAGTATCGCCGCATCTTCCGCCTGATCGCGACGCAGCGCGGTGTGGAGATGCCCGACGACGTGCCGTCGCTGGTGATCGAGGAGCTGCAGACCAACAACGGATTCCAGCTCGCCTGCTACCAGCCGCGCTTCATCGTCGACCAGGTGATCGCCGCCTGCAAATACCTCGATGTCCCCACGACGTTCAGCCCCGAGCTCGTGCTCGACGCGCTCGGCAACATGTACGTCAGCGGCACCTGGAACCAGAAGGTCACGTCCATCGCGGCCTAGTCGCCGCCGGCAAGGTCTTGCGGGCACCCTCGCGGGCGCCCGCCGTCGTTTTCAGAACCGCCGCTGCAGCACGGCCCCCTCGGTTGCGATCACGATCGCGCTCGACCACAGCGCCGCCCGATGCGTGTCGGCGTGGCCGAGATAGATCGGCTGCTCCGGCAGATGGAGAACGCCGCCGCGGAAGAACGACACGATGACGCCGTCGCCGTGCGCGCCGGCCCAGGCCAGCGCGGCAGGAACGTCGTCCAGGATCGTCGGCGGCACCTGGAGCTGGCCGACGGCGTCGAACTCGCCCGCATAGTACTTGTAGACCGCGACCGGGCGCCCGGCGTCCTGCAGCGCTCGGATATGCTGGGCGATCGGCGTCACGTCGAAGAACGGCCGCAGGGAGATGGCGAATTCCAGGCTCACGGTCAGGGCGAGCAGGACCGGCAGCAGCGCCAGCTGGTTGAGCCGTGCCACCGCGCCCCGCGGCGCCAGCAGGGCGAGGAGATAGCTCCCCGTCAGCAAAGTGATGCCCGAAGCAAGGCTGAGGCCGCCGAGCCAGATGGGCAGGTCGGCCGCGAACAGCCGGCGCCAGACGGCGTCCAGCTGGGCGACCGGCACAATATTGAGCATGAAGAAGAAGAGGCACACGAAGAGCGCCAGCAGACCCGGCACCGCGGCATGGAAGTCCTTCGCCTTGCTGGTATGCGACGACCACAGGCGGGCGGCGATGAGGGCGAGCGGCGGCAATGCCGGCAGGAGGTCGGAGGTCTGCCGCCCGCCGATGAGCGTCACGACGATGATGATGAGCGCGGCGAGCCAGCAAGGGGCCAGCGCGGCGGCACCGGCCCGATGGCGCGCCCGGCCGAAGCTCCGCCACAGCGGCGGCCACCACAACCAGGGATAGAGCAGCAGCCAAGCGATGAGGATGTACCAGTACCAGGGCCGATCGCTGTCCACCGATCCCGGCGGCCCCTGCAGGAGCAGGCGCTCGACCAGGCCGCCGTGATCGCCGGACAGCGGCGCGCCCACGGTCCACGCCAGACACAGGGCCGCGGCCGCCACGCCTGCCATCGTCGCGACCGCCCCGCGAAGCCACCAACGCGCGAGCGCGCGGCCACGCAGCTCGGCTTGGGCGAGCGGCAGCGCGAGGGCGACCGGCAGCATATGCCAGAGCGAAACGGCGCCGGCCGACACCTCACCCAACGCGAGCGCCGCCGCATAGAGCGTCCAGCCGATGGATGACCGCCGACGCGCGGCAAGCAGCACGGCGTAGAACGAGAGCAGGTCGAAGAACAACAGCGGCCAGGCGAATTCGGTGAGGGCGAGGAACGATACGAACCCGCCGCTGCCGCCGAGGATTATGGGGGCGAAGCGCGCCGCATCGCCGTCTGCGGGCCAGAGGAGGCGGGCGACCGGCACGATCAGCCAGAGTGCCGCCAGCCCGAACAGCGAGGCGACCAGCCGCGCCCAGATCTCGCCCGCGCCCAGCACCTCCCACCCGATGCGGATGCACCAGAAGAGAAGCGGCGGCGTGTCGCTGCTGAGCTCCGCGAGGTAGGGAACCGTACCGTGACCGGTCCATGCCCACCACGCCGCCGCATGAACGGGCAGTTCGAGGTCGACCATCGGCGGCCGCGCCACCAGGATCGTCGCCGTCACGACGAGCCAGACCGCCGTCGGCCAGAGCGGCGCCGCCGAGCGCCGCGCGGGAGTCGCGCCGTCGCTCACCCGCGGACCCTCTGACGGTGATGCCGCAGATCGCTCATGCCGTCGCATCGTTGACGGCATGGATGGTCCATGGCTCGCTCGCGGCCGCCGCGGCCCACGCCTGCATGGCGGGCGACCGCGTGACCGCCTCGACATAGGCGACGCTGACCGGATCGAGAGCAACGCCATAGGTGATGAACCGCGTCGTCACCGGAGCGAACATCGCATCCGCGATCGTGAACCCGCCGTAGAGGAATTCGCCGGCTCCGTTGGCACCACGGGCGCCGAAACGCTCGCGGCATTCTTGCCAGATCGCCGTCACCCGCCCGATGTCGGCGCCGGCGGCGGCCATCCGGTCGCCGAGTGGCCGGCGCGCCCGCATGTCCATCGGCAGCTTGTCGCGAAGCGACGCGAAGCCGGCATGCATCTCATTGCTGACGGCGCGCGCGTGGGCGCGGGCGCCGGGGTCGGCCGGCCACAGCCGCGCCGCCGGGAACGTCTCGGCCAGATACTCGCAGATCGCCAGCGACTCCCAGACCAGGATCTCGCCATGCCGCAGCGCCGGCACCCGGCCCGTGGGCGAATGCCGCCGGATGTTGGTCGTCGAGTCCGCCTGGTCCAGCGGGATGACGATCTCCGTGAAGGGAATGCCGGTATGGCGCAGCGCCAACCACGGGCGCAGCGACCAGGACGAGTAGTTCTTGTTGCCGAGATAGATCGTGATGTCGGCCATGCCGCGCTCCACTGCCGGTCCGTCGCCTGCTTAGCCCCGGCCGATCATCGCGCGCAAGGCCTCGCGGGACCACAGCATTGACACCGATTTTGGCTTTTCAGAGAACACGTTCCGGGCCATGCTGCGGAATTGATTCGGGGGATTCGATTCGTGCTTGACCACTTGACCGGCCGCGCCGGAGCCAAGTCCGTCCCTATAACACCGGTTACCGCAGCAGCCCTCAAGCGCTGGCTCAAGGCCCAGCGTGCCGCCACCCGCAATTGGGTCGAGGGCGTTCGCTTCGCCGCCAAGCCCGGCCAGCACGCGCTGATCCCCGGCGCCGACGGTGCCCCCGGCCGCGTGCTGCTGGGTGTCGAGGACGCGCCCGACATCTGGTCGTACGGCGGCCTGCCGAAAGCCCTGCCGCGCGGTACCTATCGCGTCGACGCGCCGATCGAGGGCGAGGCGGCATCGCGGGCCGCGCTCGGCTGGGCGCTCGGCGGCTATGCCTTTGCGCGCTACAAGACGCAGCCCGAGCCGGCGCGGCTGGTGTGGCCGGTCGGCGCCGATCGCGCCGCCGTCGAGCGCGCTGCCGCCGCCGTCTTCCTGGTGCGGGATCTCGTCAACACGCCGGCCGGCGACTTGGGGCCGGCGGAGCTGGCCGCCGCCGCCGAGGCGGTGGCGCAGGCGCACGGCGCCAAAGTCAAGGTCATCGTCGGCGACGATCTCCTCAAGGCGAACTATCCGATGGTCCATGCCGTCGGCCGCGCCAGCGTGCAGGCGCCGCGGCTGATCGATCTGCGCTGGGGCACCGGCGGGCCGCTCATCGCCCTCGTCGGCAAGGGCGTCTGTTTCGACAGCGGCGGCCTCGACCTCAAGTCGGCCTCCAACATGCTCCTGATGAAGAAGGACATGGGAGGCGCCGCCCACGTTCTGGCGCTTGCCCAGATGATCATGGCCGCAGCGCTTCCGCTGCGCCTGCGCGTGCTCGTCCCAGCCGTGGAGAACAGCGTCGCCGCCAACGCCTATCATCCGCTCGACGTCATCCGAACCCGCAAGGGTCTCACCGTCGAGATCGGCAATACCGATGCCGAGGGGCGCCTCATCCTCTGCGACGCCCTGGCGGAAGCCGCCGGCGAGAAGCCCGACCTTATCATCGATTGCGCAACCCTGACCGGCGCCGCACGCGTGGCTCTCGGGCCGGAACTGCCGGCGCTCTTCTGCAACGACGACGCCACGGCCGAGGCGCTGCTGCGCCATGGCCGCGCGCAGGACGATGCGTTCTGGCGCCTGCCGCTGCACAAGCCCTACCGCCGCATGCTCGACAGCAAGGTCGCCGACCTCAACAACGTGTCGGAGAGCAGCTTCGCCGGCTCCATCACGGCGGCGCTGTTCCTAAGCGAATTCGTGGAACCGGGGATTCCCTGGATCCATTTGGATATGATGGCCTGGAACGCCACGGCGCGTCCGGGCCGCCCCGAGGGAGGCGAGGCCCAGGGCCTGCGGGCCCTCTATGCGCTGATCGCCGAGAAGGCGGCGGCGGGTTCTGCCTAGGCCATGACAACCGCGGAAGGACAGTGAACGATGACCCAACCGTTCTCGGCTGCCATCGAGCGCATCAAGCGGCTTCCTTCGGAGCGTTGGCTGTTCTTCCGCCGCGCCCTTGTGCACCCGCTGCAGCTGGGAACCCCGATTCCCTCCTCGCCGGCCCTCGGACGCCTGGTGGCAGCACAGCTGAGCGCGCGCCGGGGCGGCTACACGGTCGAGATCGGCGGGGGCACCGGGGTGATCACGCGCGAGCTGCTGGCCAGCGGGCTGCCGTCCGAGCGACTGCTCGTCGTCGAGCTGGATCCGGAAATGGCCGACTATCTGCGCGGCACGGTCCCGAAGGTCCGCGTGATCGCCGGCGACGCTCGCCATCTGCCGGAGCTGCTGCCGCCAAGCTGGCGCGGCCGCGTTGCCACGATCGTCAGCGGCGTGCCGATGCCGGTGCTGTCGCTCGCCAACCAGCGCGAGATCGTCGACGCGATCTACAGCTCGCTGGCGCCCGATGGCCGTTACCTGCAATATACCTATCGGGCCCTGCGCTCGCCGGTCGCGGCCGACCGACTCGGCCTCGCGTCCGACCGGCTCGGCACCACCTTCGGCAACTTCCCGCCGGCCTCGGTGTGGA
Organism: Pseudomonadota bacterium; assembly: GCA_046724215.1. GTDB lineage: Bacteria > Pseudomonadota > Alphaproteobacteria > Dongiales > Dongiaceae > JBKOWC01. The sequence continues at coordinate 11,293 of JBKOWC010000045.1, forward strand.
CCTACGCGCGGAAGCCATCAGCGCGCGACGGCGGCTAGTACCCCTTCTCCAGGCTGACGACGTTCGCCGGCCGGCGTCCCTCGCGCATCGCCTGCAGCCCCTCGATCACGGCCAGCGAGGCGGTCTCCGGAATGGTCTGGCTCGCCACGTGCGGGGTCAGCGTGATGCGTGGATGGCGCCAGAACGGGTGCTCGACCGGCAGCGGCTCGCGGTGGAAGACATCGAGCGTCGCATGCGCGATATGGCCGCTGTCGAGCGCGGCGATGAGGTCCGCATCGACGACGTGGCCGCCGCGGGCGGCGTTGATCACGCAGGCGCCCTTCGGCAGCGCCGCCAGCGTGCGGGCGTTGATGATGCCGGCCGTCGCCGGCGTCAGCGGCAGCAAACAGACGAGGATCTGCGTGCGCGCGAGAAACGGCGTCAGGCCCGCATCGCCGTCGAAGGCGGTGATCCCGTCGAGCCGCTTCGCCGCCCGGCTCCAGCCGGCCACGTCGAGGCCGAGCGTCAGCAGCTTCGCGGCCGCATCCTGACCGAGCACGCCGAGGCCCATGATGCCGACCCGGCGGTCCTTGGCGAGCGGGAAATCGAGCGGCCGCCAGCGCCCCTCGCGCTGCTGGACTTCGAGCTCCGGCGTGCGGCGGTGATAGCGCAGGACGTGCAGTAGCACATACTCCGTCATGCCGGCAGTCAGGCCGGGATCGACCAGGCGCACGATGAGCGGCTGGCGCGGCAAGTCTTTGTCTTTCAGCAGGTGATCGACGCCGGCCCCCAGCCAGAAGATCGCCTTCAGATTCGGATAACGCTTGAGGTCGCCCGGCTCGTTCATCCAGGCAAGGCAATAATCGACGTCCGCGACCGGTCCGGTGTCGGGCCAGACGCGGAAGTCGACCGCGGGGTCGTAGGCGGTGAGATAGGCGCGCCACCGCGCCACCTCCGCCGCGTCGTCGCCGGGGCAGTTGTAGAGGACGACGATGCTCACGTGCGCACGACCCCGCTTTCCACCGCCTCGAGGTTGAAGGCTGCCGCCATCAGCGCTTTCGTATAGGCGTGCTGCGGCTGCTTGAAGATCTGCGCCGCCGGCCCCTGCTCCATCACCTTGCCATCCTTGAGCACGATGACCTCGTCGGCGAGCGCGCGCACGACGCGCAGGTCGTGGCTGATGAACATGTAGGCGAGCTTGTGGCGCTCCTGCAGTTCGCGCAAGAGGTCGACGATCTGCGCCTGCACGGACATGTCGAGGGCCGAGGTCGGCTCGTCGAGCACCACGAAGCGCGGCTTCAGGATCATGGCGCGCGCGATGGCGATGCGCTGGCGCTGGCCGCCGGAGAACTCATGCGGGTAGCGGTGGCGCGATTCAGGATCGACGCCGACCTCCTCCAGCGCCTGCACGATCATCGCCTCGCGTTCCGCCTCGGACTTGCCGAGGCCGTGCACCTTCAGGCCCTCGGCGACGATCTGGCCGACCGAGAGGCGCGGCGACAGCGAGCCGAACGGGTCCTGGAAGACGATCTGCATCTGCCGGCGCAGCGGCCGCACCTCGCGCGAACTCAGTCCCTGCAGCGCCGTGCCGTCGAACTGGATGCCGCCCTCGCTCTGGATGAGGCGCAGGAGCGCCAGGCCGAGCGTGGTCTTGCCGGAGCCGCTCTCGCCGACGACGCCCACCGTGTGTCCCTCGCGCACCGCCAGCGAGACGCCGTCGATCGCCTTCACATGGTCGACGACGCGGCGCAGCAGTCCGGCCTTGATGGGGAACCAGACCTTGACGTCCGTGCCCGTCATGATGTTGGGCGCGTCGGGCGCCGCGGCGACCGGATGGCCCTTGGGCTCGGCGGCGAGCAGGCGCCTGGTGTAGTCGTGCTGCGGCCGCAGGAATACCTCCTCGGTCGGCCCCTGCTCGACGATCAGCCCCTGCGTCATGATGCAGACGTGATCGGCCATCTTGCGGACGATGCCGAGATCGTGGGTGATGAGCAGCAGGGCCATGCCCAGCTTCGCCTGCAGCTCCTTCAGCAGCTTCAGGATCTGCGCCTGTATCGTGACGTCGAGCGCCGTCGTCGGCTCGTCGGCAATGAGGAGATCGGGATCGTTGGCGAGCGCCATGGCGATCATGACGCGCTGGCGCTGGCCGCCCGAGAGCTCGTGCGGAAAGGCGCCGAGCCGCTTCTCCGGCTCGGGGATGCCGACGAGGCGCAGCAGCTCCAGCGTGCGCAGCCTGGCCCGCGTGCGGTCCATGCCCTTGTGCAGGATGAGGACCTCGTTGACCTGCTTCTCGATCGTGTGCAGCGGGTTGAGCGAGGTCATCGGCTCCTGGAAGACCATGGAGATGTCGTTGCCGCGGATGCGGCGCAGCACCGGCTCGGGCGCGCCCACCAGTTCCTGACCCGCGAACTTGATGCTGCCGGCCGGGTGGTGCGCCATCGGATACGGCAGCAGCTGCAGGATCGAGAGCGCCGTCACCGACTTTCCCGACCCGCTCTCGCCGACGAGCGCCACCGTCTGCCCCTTGGCGAGCTCGAACGTCACGCCGCACACCGCCTTCACTTCATTGGTCCCGCGACCGAAGGAGGCGTGGAGGTCGCGGACCTGAAGGAGGGGCGCGTCGGCCATCCCGCTCACCGGTAGACCTTGCGTGGATCCAAGGCGTCACGGACCGCCTCGCCGATGAAGATGAGGAGGACAAGCAGCGCACCGGTCACGATGAAACTGGTGAAGCCGAGCCACGGTGCCTGGAGGTTGTTCTTGCCCTGCAACAGCAGATCGCCGAGGGACGGCGACCCTGGCGGCAGGCCGAGGCCGAGAAAGTCAAGACTGGTCAACGTCGTCACCGATCCCGCAAGCGTGAACGGCAGAAACGTCATCGTCGAAACCGTCGCGTTCGGCACCAGATGACGGAACATGATCGTCACGTTGCTGACTCCCAGAGCCTTGGCTGCGCGGACATATTCGAAATTCCGGGCGCGCAGAAACTCCGCCCGGACAAGGCCGATCGGCCAAGTCCAGCTGAACAGCACCATGATGCCGAGGAGCCACCAGAAGTTGGGCGCAATGATGCTGGCGAGGATGATGAGGACATAGAGCGTCGGCATCGATGACCATATCTCCAGGAAGCGCTGGAAGAAGAGATCGGTAAGGCCGCCGAAGTAGCCCTGCACCGCCCCCGCGGCGACGCCGATGACGGTCGCCACGGCGGTCAGGATCAAGCCGAACAGAACGGAGATTCGAACACCGTAGATGATGCGGGCGACAACATCGCGCGCCTGATCATCGGTCCCGAGCCAGTTCAGCCAGGTCGGTGGCGAAGGCGCGGCGCCCGGAAGGTCGGTCACGATTGTATTGTAGCTGAAGGGTATCAGCGGCCAGATGATCCAACCGCTCTTTTGAATGAGGCCGATAACGTACGGATCCCTGTAGTCGGCCGCCGTTTCGAAATCGCCGCCAAAGACCGTCTCCGGATAATCGGCGACGACGGGAAAATAGAGATGCCCGTTGCAGCTGACGACCAGCGGTCGATCATTGGCGATGAATTCTGCCGGCACCGTCACGAAGAACACGGCAAGAAAGATCCAGGTCGACCAGAAACCTCGGCTGTTGGAGCGAAAGTTCCGCCATCGTCGTGCCATTATCGGCGTGACGGGCAGGCCGACGAACCGTCGTGTCGTCGCCAGCGTCATACGTCGCGGCGTTCGAAGTCGATCCGTGGATCGACGAGCGTGTAGGTCAGGTCGCCCACGAGATTGATGATGAGTCCGAGGAGAGAAAAGAAATAGAGCGTCGCGAACATGATCGGATAGTCACGATTGATCGCGGCCTCGTAGCCGAGCAATCCAAGACCGTCGAGAGAGAAGATCGTCTCAATGAGCACAGCGCCCGTGAAGAAGATACCGATGATCGCGCCCGGGAACCCGGAAATCACGATCAGCATCGCATTGCGGAAAACATGACCGTAGAGGACCTGGCCCTCGCTCAATCCCTTGGCTCGGGCTGCCGAGACGTAGAGCATTCTCAGCTGGTCGAGGAACGAGTTCTTCGTCAACAAGGTCAGAGAGGCAAAACTGCCGATCACCATGGCGAGGATGGGCAGGGTCATGTGCCAGAGATAATCGACAATCCGCGCCGGCCAGCTCAGCTCGTGCCAATTGCTGGAAACCAGGCCGCTCAGCGGAAACCAATGAAGATATCGTCCGCCTGCGAAGACCACGATCAGCAGAATGGCAAAAAGGAATGGGGGGATCGCCTGCCCGGCCGTGATGGCCGCCGTCGTCCACAGATCGAACCGTGTCCCTTCGCGGGTAGCCTTGGCAATGCCCAGGGGAATCGAGATCAGGTAGCCGATCAGCGTCGTCCAAAGCCCGATCGAGATCGAGACGGGCATCTTCTCCAGCACGAGGTCGATGACAGGACGATCCTTGAAAAAGCTCTTGCCGAAATCGAAGACCACATAGCTGCGGATCATGTCGAGGAACCGGACATAAGCCGGCTTGTCGAATCCGAACTGGACCTCGAGCTGCTTGATGAATTTCGGATCCAGCCCGCGCGCGCCCCGGTACCTGCTGTTGACTTCCGTTCCGGTGCCGACCTTGGGAGCACCACCCTGGACTTCCGTACCCCCGCCGGAAAACCGTGACGTCGCTGAAACTGCGGTCCCCTGCAACTCTGCCAAAATCTGTTCGATAGGGCCGCCTGGGGCAAACTGGATCACTGCGAAGTTCAAGACCATGATCCCCAACAGTGTTGGGATCATGAGAAGCACCCGCCGCATGATGTAGGTGAACATCCGCCGCTAGCGCGTCAAACGCAGAGAAACTGCAGGCACTTTGCGCGCAAAGCTAGAGACGGTTCCAGTCGGGCCCGATCCGACAATAGCAGGCGAATGGAACGCCAATCCCAGCTGTCGATCGTCGGGCCGCATCGGGCTAGTTCGTCTTGCCTCGGCTCAGAGCCGCTTCCTTCTCAGGATCAATCC
>JBKOWC010000174.1:0-9964 GCA_046724215.1 Pseudomonadota bacterium
GGACAGGGTCGGCCGCTCGGCGTGCCGACGCCCGTGATCGTTTTCCTCGGCGTGGCGGCGATCGCCTACTACGTCCTCGCCCACACGCGCTTCGGCCGCTACACGCTGGTGATCGGCGACAACGAGGGCGCCGCCCGCGCGATGGGCGTACCGGTCGAGCGCCAGCGCGTCCGGCTCTATGCCCTCTCCGGCTTCCTCGCCGGCGTTGCCGGGCTGCTGTTCATGGCCCGCACCAATGCCGGCGACCCGACCGCCGGTCAGAACTACGAGCTGGCCGCCATTACCGCCGCCATCATCGGCGGGACGAATCTGTTCGGCGGGCGCGGGAGCGTCATCGGCACCGTCGTCGGCGCTCTCATCGTCGGCGTGCTCCAGAACGGCCTCAATCTGCTGGCCGTACAGGCGTTCTACCAGCAGATGGCGATCGGCGTCGTACTCATCGCCGCCGTCTGGCTCGACCACGTCAACCGTCTGCGCCCGGCCCGATGAGCCTGCTCGACCTCACCGGAGTGACCAAACGATTCGCGACGGTCGAGGCCCTGCGCGGCGTCAGCTTCGCGGTCGAGGCCGGCAGCGTGATCGGCCTCGTCGGCGACAATGGCGCCGGCAAGTCCACGCTGATGAAGTGCGTCACCGGCGTGCATCGCCCCGACGACGGCAGCATCAGCCTCAACGGCCAGCCGATCACCGGCCTCGACCCCGGCGCCATCCGCCGCCGCGGCGTCGAGATGATCTACCAGGACCTGGCGCTGGCCCGGCAGCAGGACGTCGCGGCCAACATCTTCCTCGGCCGCGAGCCGACCCGGCGGCCCTTCGGCCTGCCGGTCGGGCTCATCGACCAGCCGCGCATGGAGCGCGAGGCGGCCGCCATCATCGACCGGCTGGGTGCTCGCATCCCGTCGATCCGCGTGCCGGTGGGCCAGCTCTCCGGCGGCCAGCAGCAGAGCGTCGCCATCGCCCGCGCCCTCACCTTCGCGCCCAAGCTGATGATCATGGATGAGCCGACGGCGGCCCTGGCGGTGCGCGAGGTCGACCATGTGCTCGACCTCATCCGCGAGCTCCGGCGCCAGGGCATCGCCGTGATCCTCATCAGCCACCGCCTGACCGACGTGTTTTCGGTGTGCGACCGCATCATCGCCCTGCGTCAGGGGCAGGTCGTCGCCGACGAGCTGACGGCGCGCACCTCCATGAACGTCGTCGTCGCGCACATCGTCGGGGCAGGCTGAGGACGGCCGTGGCGCATCCGATCCGCATCGGCGTCGACCTCGGCGGCACGAAGACCGAAGTCATCGCGCTCGCCGTGGACGGTCGCGAGATCTACCGCAAGCGGACGCCGACGCCGGCCGGCGAGTACGCGGCGCAGATCGCCCTGGTGGTCCGGCTCGTCGCCGAGCTGGAGCGGTCGGTGGGCGCCGTCGGCACGGTCGGGGTCGGCATACCCGGCGCGATCTCGCCGGCAACGGGCCTCATCAAGAACGCCAACTCGAACTGGCTCATCGGCAAGCCGTTGGACCGCGATCTTTCGACAGCGCTCGGCCGACCGGTGCGACTGCAGAACGATGCCAACTGCCTCGCCGTGTCGGAGGCGACCGACGGCGCCGCCGCCGGCTGCGACATCGTCTTCGCCGTCATCCTTGGAACCGGTGTCGGCGGCGGCATCGTCGTGCGCGGTTGGCCGCTCACCGGACGGAATGCGATCGCCGGCGAATGGGGCCATACCCAGCTGGCCTGGCGCGAGGCGAATGAGCGGCCGGGGCCGGCCTGCTACTGCGGGCTCCATGGCTGCATCGAAACGCTGCTGTCCGGCCCCGGCCTGGCTGCCGACTACCGTGCGGGAACCAGGCGCGATGCGCGGGCCGAAACCATCGTGGCGCGGGCGGCAGAAGGCGATGCCGACGCCGAGGCGGCGCTGCAACGCTACGACAGCCGGCTCGCCCGCGGCCTTGCCACGGTCATCAATATCCTCGATCCCGATATGATCGTCCTCGGCGGCGGCCTCTCCAATCTCGACCGGCTGTACCGCAACGTGCCCGCGATCTGGGACCGCTGGGTGTTCTCCGACCGCGTCGACACGCCCCTCCGCAAGGCCGCCCATGGCGACTCCAGCGGCGTACGGGGCGCCGCCTGGCTGTGGCCACCAACCGCTTGAGAGGAGCCCATGCCGACCTGGGATCCGCGCCAATACCTGAAGTTTGCCGATCACCGGCTGCGCCCGGCCCTCGATCTCCTGACACAGATTCCTCTGGAGGCGCCGGCGACCGTGCACGATCTCGGCTGCGGACCCGGCAACATCACGCGGCTCCTGGCGGAGCGGTGGCCGGAGGCCCGCGTCACCGGCCTCGATTCGTCGGCGGAGATGCTGGCCAAGGCGCGCCAGGAAGCGCCGGGCGTCGCCTTCGTCCAGGCCGACATCGCGCGATGGGCGCCACCCGCGCCCGCCGACCTTTTGTTCTCCAATTCGACGCTGCAGTGGCTCGAGCATCATGCGGCGCTGCTTCCGCGCCTCCTCGGCCAACTGGCGCCCGGCGGCGTCCTGGCGGTGCAGATGCCGCACAACCACGAGGCGCCGTCGCACGTCCTCATGCGGGCCGCGGCCGAAGCCGGTCCGTGGGGCTCGCGCTTGCGGGACGTGCGGTCGATCGCGCCCGTCGGCACACCGGCCGACTACTACGGCATCCTGGCGCCGGCGGCGCGGCAGGTCGACATCTGGGAGACCGAGTACCTGCATGTGCTCGACGGCGACAATCCGGTCGTCGAATGGACGAAGGGGACGGGATTGCGACCGTTTCTTGACGCCCTGGACGAGCCGGAGCGCGGCCGGTTCCTGGCCGACTATGCCGCCCGCATCGCCCAGGCCTACCCGAAGCAAGCGGACGGCCGCACCCTCCTTCCATTCCGCCGCCTGTTCATCATCGCCAGGGTCTGACGGGCATGCGGCGGAGCGCCGCGGCAGGCGACGGAAATTGCCCGCACGTGCGTTAATTTTCTGCGCCGTCGGCCGGGTGCGGCAAAATGGGGGTAAACGGGATATTGTTCGATGCAATCGTTGGCGTACCGTCCAGCCCGTACTATTCTTGCGGCCGTAGGAGATGGCAGTGGCCCTGGCTTCGCGGCATGGGCGATACTCCGTCGGGCATGCGCGCAATGATCGCACCCGCCGCTGATACGCCGCGAACGGCGGCCAAAAGCGAGGCGCCGGCCTCTCACGTCGGCCCCCGCAGCACTGCCTGGATCACGGTCTCATGAAACGCTTGGCCGCCCTGTTGTTCAGCCTGCTCGTGATCGGCGGCGTCAGCGTCCTGGTCTATCGCAACAACGACTGGGCCGGCGCCCAACCGGCGGCCGGCGCGGCATCGCAGCCGGCCGTCCGCGTCCAGGTCGTCGCGGCGGCGCAGAAGCCGTTTCCGGTCGAGATCGGCACCATCGGGACCGTCACCGCTCTCGCGACGGTCGCGATCAAATCCCGGATCGACGGCCAGATCATGGACGCGTACATCAAAGACGGCCAGGACGTGAAGACGGGCGACCTGCTCTTCTCCATCGACAGCCGGACGATTGCCACGCAGCTCGTCCAGGCCGAAGCCAATCTGGCGCGCGACCAGGCGCTGCTGGCGAGCGCCAAGCACGACGTCGAGCGCCAGACGGCCCTGGTCAGCAAGAACTTCGCAAGCAAACAGCTTCTCGACCAGACCAGCGCGAACGCCGATTCGCTGGCCGCATCGGTGCGCGCCGACCAGGCCGCCGTCGATGCGGCCAATGTGCAACTCACCTATACGGAGATCCGCGCGCCCATCGACGGCCGCGCCGGCGTCGTCAACCTGCCGCGCGGCAACATGGTGAAGGCCAACGACACCTCGGCGCTCGTCGTGCTCAATCAGTTGCGGCCCATCTACGTCGCCTTTGCCGTGCCGCAGAACGACCTGCCGCATATCCGCGAAGCGATGGCGGCGGCGGCGCTGGGAGCGAGCGTGACCATTCCCGGCGACGAGCGCGGGCCCCTGACGGGCAAGTTGACGTTCGTCGACAACGCGGTCGACACGACGACCGGGACGATCCAGCTGCGCGCCACCTTCGACAACGCCGACACGCGGCTCTGGCCCGGGCAGTTCGTCAACGTCGCGCTGACCCTGCGGACCGATCCGTCGGCGATCGTCGTGCCGGATGCCGCGATCGAGCACGGCCAGTCCGGCAACTATGTCTTCGTCGTGCGCAAGGATTCGACGGTCGAGATGCGGACGGTCGCGATCGGCCGCAGCCTGCGCGGCGAGACCGTCGTGGAACGCGGCCTTTCCGCCGGCGAGCAGGTCGTCGTCGAGGGGCAGCTGCGGCTCGCGCCGGGCACGCGGGTCGAACCGCGTCCGGCCGGCCAGCAGCCAAGCGCGGACACCACGTCGTGAACCTGCCGGAACTCTGCATCCGGCGGCCGGTGATGACGACGCTCGTCATGGGCGCCTTCATCATCTTCGGGATCTTCGCCTATCGCCTGCTGCCGGTGGCGGCGCTGCCGCGCGTCGATTTCCCGACCATCAATGTGTCCGCGACCCTGCCCGGCGCCAATCCGGAGACGATGGCGGCATCGGTGGCGACGCCGCTCGAGCGGCAGTTCTCGACCATCGCCGGCATCACCACCATGAGCTCGTCGAGCAGCCTGGGCTCGACACAGATCACCCTCCAGTTCGATCTCGACCGCAACATCGACGCCGCCGCCCAGGACGTGCAGTCGGCGATCTCGGTGGCGCAGCGCCGGCTGCCGATCGAGATGACCGACCCGCCCTCCTACCGCAAGGTCAATCCCGCCGACGCCCCCATCCTCTTTCTCTCGCTGACATCCTCCGTCCTGCCGCTCTCGACGGTCGACGATTATGCCGAGACGCAGGTGGCCGAACGGATTTCGACCGTGCCGGGCGTCGCCCAGGTGCAGGTCTTCGGCCAGCAGAAATATGCCGTCCGCGTGCAGGTCGACCCGGATGCGCTGGCGGCGCGCGGCATCGGCATCGATGACGTCCGCCAGGCGCTGGCCGACACCAATTCGAATGCGCCGCTCGGCACCTTGATGGGAGAACGGCGCCTGCTGACGCTGCAGGCGACCGGTCAGCTGCAGAAGGCGGCGGACTATGGGTCGCTGATCGTCACCTATCGCAACGGGGCGCCGGTGCGCCTCGGCGAGATCGCCCACATCGTCGACGGCGTCGAGAACAATCGGACGGCCGGCTGGTTCAACGGCACGCGCTCGATCACGCTGGCCATCCAGCGCCAGCCCGATGCCAACACGGTCGAGGTCGTCGACGGCATCAAGGCCCTGCTGCCGACGCTGCGGGCGCAGATCCCGGCGGCGATCGACCTCCATGTGGTCAACGATCGCTCGCAGTCGATCCGCGCGTCGGTCAGGGAGGTGCAGTTCACCCTGGGGCTCACCATCGCGCTCGTCGTGCTGGTGATCTTCCTGTTCCTGCGCCGGCTGTCGGCGACGATCATCCCGGCGCTGGCGCTGCCGGTGTCGCTGATCGGCACCTGCGCCGGCATGTACCTTTTCGGCTACAGCATCGACAACCTGTCGCTGCTCGCGCTCACGCTGTCGGTCGGCTTCGTGGTCGACGACGCCATCGTCATGCTCGAGAACTGCGTGCGGCATGTCGAGCGCGGCGAGCGGCCGATGCAGGCGGCGCTTACCGGCGGTCGCGAGATCGGCTTCACCATCATCTCGATGACGCTGTCCCTGGTCGCCGTCTTCATCCCGGTCCTCTTCATGGGCGGGGTGGTCGGCCGCGTGTTCCGCGAATTCGCCGTTACCATCACGATGGCGATCCTGATCTCCGGCTTCGTGTCGCTGACCCTGACGCCGATGCTGTGCAGCCGCTTCCTGCGGCACGAGACCGGCGCGCACGGCTGGCTCTACCGGATGCTGGAGGCCGCCTTCACGGCCATGCTGAGCACCTACCGATGGGCGCTCGACTGGGTGCTGGCGCACCGCCGCCTGACGTTGGGCGTGACCCTGATCACGCTCGCCGTCACCGGCTATCTCTACGCCGTCGTGCCGAAGGGGTTCTTTCCGACCGAGGACACCGGCCTGCTGACGGCCACGACCGAGGCGGCCGAGGACATCTCCTTCGATGCAATGGTGGCGCTGCAGAAGCAGGTCGCCGAGATCGTCCGACACGACCGCGACGTCGCGGTCGTGACGTCGAGCGTCGGCGGCGGTTTCAATTCGACCCTGAATCAGGGCCGTCTGTTCATCGGCCTCAAGGCCTTCGACCAGCGTGGATCGAGCGCCGACCAGATCATGCAGCGCCTGCGCAAGGCGGTGGCCGGCGTCGCCGACATGCGCGTCTATTTCCAGGTCGTGCAGAACATCAACATCGGCGGCCGCCTGAGCAAGAGCCAGTATCAGTACACCCTGCAGGGGACCGACCTGGCGGAACTCACGCATTGGACGCCGCTCGTCGAAGAGAAAGTGAAGCAGCTGCCGGGATTCCAGGACGTCACCTCGGACCTGGAGACGAAGAACCCGCAGGCCTATGTGGCGATCGACCGCGAGAAGGCGGCGACGCTCGGCATCACGCCGGACCAGATCCGCAGCAGCCTCTACAGCGCCTTCGGCGCCCGCCAGGTTTCGACCATCTACATGCCGACCGACGACTACGCCGTCATCCTCGAGGTCGACCCGGTGCGGCAGCGCGACAAGACCGATCTCTCCCGCCTCTACATCAGCTCCCCCGGCGGTAAGCTGGTGCCGATCGGCACCTTCGCGACGATCACCGAGACGATCGGCCCGCTCACCGTCAACCATCAGTGGCAGCTGCCGGCGGCGACCATTTCGTTCAACCTGGCGCCCGGCGTCGCCCTCGGCGATGCCGTGAAGCGAATCGACGCGGCCGAGCGCGAGCTTGCCTTGCCGGCAACGATCATCCCCAGCTTTCAGGGCACGGCGCAGGTCTTCCAGGACTCGCTGCGGGGGCAGGGATTGCTGTTGGCCACCGCCGTGCTCGTCATCTACATCGTGCTCGGCATTCTCTACGAGAGCTTCATCCACCCGATCACGATCCTGTCGGGATTGCCGTCCGCCGGCCTCGGCGCCCTCCTGATGCTGCTGGCGGTCGGGCAGGACCTCACGGTCATCGCGATCATCGGCATCGTGCTGCTGATCGGCATCGTGAAGAAGAACGCGATCATGATGATCGATTTCGCGCTCACCAGGCTGCGCGACCATCAGATGAGCGCCGCCGAAGCAATCCGCGAGGCCTGCCTGCTCCGCTTCCGCCCGATCATGATGACGACGATGGCGGCGATCATGGGCGGCCTGCCGATCGCGCTCGGCGTCGGCGCCGGTTCCGAGCTGCGCCGCCCGCTGGGCCTCACGGTGGTGGGCGGCCTGATCGCCTCGCAGCTCCTGACCCTCTTCATCACGCCGGTCGTGTTCATCTATCTGGACGCTGCCGGCCGCCGGCTGAGCCAGCTGGGCTGGCGCCGCGCGGCGCCGGCACCGATCGAAGAACCTGCCGGCGATGGGCCGGTCGTCCTGCGGCCGCGCCGCGCCAAGGTCGCCGGCAAGGACGTCGAGGCCGCGGAATAGCCCAGCGGCTATCTGCCGATTGACGGGCGCGTTCGCCCGGTGGTACGCGGGCGTCTCGAAGTCTCGAGAGCAAGGGCGAACCGATGCGCAGGAACCGCAGCGTGGCGCAGGGCGATGTGCGCCGCTTCACCGTCGAAAGCAAAGTCCTCGAAGGCAACCCGCTCGGCGATCCGACAGCGCGCGAACTGCGCGTCTACGTGCCGCGGGGCTATGCCGAGGGAACTCGGTTTCCGTTGCTTGTCGATCTCGTCGGCTTCACGGGCTCCGGCCTTTCGCACACGAACTGGCGGCCGTTCACCGAGAATGTGCCGGAGCGACTCGATCGCCTGATCGGCGAGGGCCGGATGGGTCCGGTCGTCGTCGCCTTTCCCGACTGCTTCACGCGCCTCGGCGGCAACCAATACATCAACAGCGCCGGCATCGGCCGCTACGAGGACTACCTGGTGGACGAGATCGTGCCGTTCATCGAGGCCCGCGTCGCCTGCGGCGGCCCGGGTCGGCGCGGCGTGTTCGGCAAGTCATCCGGCGGCTATGGCGCCATCGTCCACGGCATGCGGCGGCCCGACGTCTGGGCGGCGTTCGCCTGCCATTCCGGCGACGCCGCCTTCGAAATCTCCTATCTCGAAGACATGCCGAAGGCGCTCAACGAACTGGCGAAGCACGGGCGTTCGATAGAGAAGTTCATGGCCCATTTCGAACAGACGAAGAAGCCGACCGAAACAGAGACTCTCGTCATCAACGCCCTGGCGATGGCGGCGACCTACGATCCCGATCCGACGCAGTTCCTCGGCATCCGGCTGCCCGTCGATCTCGAGACCTGCGAACTGATCCCCGAGCGCTGGGCCAACTGGCTCGCCCATGACCCCGCGCGCATGGTCGATGCCCATGCCGCGAACCTGAGACAGCTGAAGGCGATCCACATCGACTGCGGCGATGTCGACCAGTTCCACCTGCACTACGGCGCCCGCCGCGTGCACCACGCCCTGAACCGTCTCGGCATCGCGCACAGCTACGAGGAATTCCCGGACAACCATTCCGACATCGACTACCGGATGGATGTGAGCCTGCCGTTTCTCGAAAAGGCTCTGTCCGGCGCCGCGTAGAGGCAATCGGCAGGTCGCCCGCGCCGGCAGCGGGCGACCTGCCGGTCGCCCCTACAGATCACGCGTAGTACTTGCCGAACCGGTTGGCGAGGAAGTCGCCGAGGTTCGCCTGCTCCTGCTTGATGAAGCCGGCGGCCGGCAGCTTGCCCATGCCATGCAGGTCGACCATGGCGCAGATGCCGGCGGCGGTGGTGATCTGGATGGCGCTCATCAGCTTGCCGCCGATTTCGCGCGCATAGATTTTCTTGGCGTAGGATTCCTGGGTCAGCCGGTTCTCGCGCCAGCCGGTGACGACGACGAAGATCAGGACCACGTCCTGGTGCGTGATGGGGATGGCCGTCTCCAGCACGTCCTTGAGCAGCGCCCGCCGGTCGCGCAGGCGCAGGTCGGCCAGCAGCATCTTGATGACCTCGCGGTGGCCGGGATAGCGCACGGTCTTGTAGTTGAGGCTCTCGACCTTGCCGTCCAGCGTCTCGCACAGCGTGCCGAGCCCGCCCGAGGTGTTGAAGGCCTCGTAGTCGATGCCGTCGAGGGAGAACTGTTCCAGCCCCTCGAGCGGCAGCAGCTCCGTCAGCTTGCCCTCGTGGATGGCCTCGCAGGGATTGCAGTACTCGTTGATGAGGCCGTCTGTGCTCCAGGTCAGATTGTACTTGAGCGCGTTGGCCGGAAACTGCGGCAGCGCGCCGACGCGCATGTGCACTTCACGCAGCGCATCGAACCGCTTTGCCAGGTCGTAGGCGACGATGCTGATGAAGCCGGGCGCCAGTCCGCATTGCGGCACATAGGCGGCGCCACTGTCCTCGGCGAGCGCCCGCACCGCCCGCGTCGTTGCCACGTCCTCGGTCAGGTCGAAATAATGGGCACCGTTCTCGCCGGCGATCTTGGCGACCGCCGGGTTGAGGAAGAACGGCAGCGCGCTGATCACCGCCTCATGGCCGCTGATCGTGCGGCCGAGGGCAGCGGCATCGCTCACGTCGATGCGCTCGCGCCGCGCCTTCTGCGCCGGGACCAGCCCGAGGAAATTGGCATCCTGGTCGGCGATCGTGATGTCGTAGTCGCCGGTCGCCGCCAGCATGTCAACGATGGCGCCGCCGATCTTGCCGGCTCCGAGAATGAGAATCTTGCGCATGGCTTCCCCCAGGGGCGCGCTCGCCCCATACGGCTACCCAGCCCTCACTTAGGATAGCACCCGGCGACCCGCGCGCGCTGAATGACGAGCGCCAGGACGGCGTCGATCATCGGCGTGTCGACGCCGGCGAGATCGCCCATTTCGGCCACGGCCGTCACCAGT
>JBKOWC010000009.1:0-5808 GCA_046724215.1 Pseudomonadota bacterium
GAGGTCCTTCCAGCCGTCGCGCTCGCGCACGACGGTCTTCAGATATTCGAGCCAGACGATCTTGTCCTGCACCGGGTCCTTGATGACGGCGCCGGTGAGGCCGGCGGCGAGATCGCCGGCATGCATCACGCCGTCGCCGTAGTAGCCGGCATAGGCGAGCCCGCCATTGACGACGGAGATCGCCTCGGCCGTCGACAGCGTGCCCGATGGCGATTTGAGCTTGGTCTTGCCATCGGCCGTGACGCCGTCGCGCAGCTCGCGGAAGATCGTGACGACGCGCCTGATCTCCTCGAGCGCCGGCTTCTCGGCCGGCAGTTCGAGGGCGCGGCCGAGCTCGGCGACGCGGCGGGACACGATCTCGACTTCCTCGTCGAACTTGTCGGGCACCGGCAGGACGACGGCGTTGAAGCGGCGCAGCAGCGCGCTCGAGAGATCGTTGACCCCCTTGTCGCGGTTGTTGGCGGTGGCGATGACATTGAAGCCCTTGCGCGCCTGCGCCTCGCCGGCGAGCTCGGGGATCGGCAGGGTCTTCTCCGAGAGGATGGTGATGAGCGTGTCCTGGGTGTCGCTGGGGATGCGCGTCAATTCCTCGACGCGGGCGATCTTGCCGGCGCGCATGGCGACCATGATCGGGCTCGGCACCAGCGCGCGCTCCGACGGACCTTCGGCCAGCAGCTGCGCATAGTTCCAGCCGTAGCGCATGGCGGATTCATCGGTTCCCGCCGTTCCCTGCACGAGCAGCGTCGAGTCGCCGGAAACGGCGGCCGAGAGATGCTCGCTGACCCAGCTCTTGGCCGTGCCGGGCACGCCCAGCAGAAGCAACGCGCGGTCGGTTGCCAGCGTCGCCACCGCGATCTCGATGAGGCGGCCGTTGCCGATGTATTTCGGCTGCACGACGAAGCCGTTGGCGAGCTTGCCGCCCAGCAGGTAGGTGCGCACCGCCCAGGGCGAGAGCATCCAATTCGGCGGCTTCGCCTTGTCGTCGGCCTCCGCCAGCGCCGCCAGTTCTTCGGCGAACTGGATCTCGGCATGCTGGCGCAGGATGCCGTCGGCCGTCGGCGCGTTGGCCGGTGCGGGCGTGCTCATGGGCGGATCTCCTCGTAGATCTTCTTGCGAGTGTGCAGAATGCCGGTGACGTCGCTGAGCGCGCGCTCCCAGAGGCGGTCGCCTGGCTCCGCCTTACTGCCTTCGGGCCAGGGTTCGAGCGCGGCATCGATGAGGGCGGGCGGGACGGCGAGCGCCACGGTCCGCAGCAGCGTGCCCCAGGCCACCCGCTGCTGCACGCCGGACGCCGCCTCGGTGCGTCCGATCTTCAAGAGCGACGCCACGAAATCGCGCCGCCATGGGCGCGGCAACTCACCCGCGAAGGCGGCGACCATGAATCCGGCACCCGCCCGTTGCGACGTCAGCATCTCGAGCAGGCGTCTTTCCTTCTCGTCCAGGCGCGAGGCGCGGAAGAGAATCTCCAGCCGTGGCTGCAGCTGCGGTAGCGGCGGGGCCAGGTCGATCCAGGCCTGCCAGAGCGGCGCGATCCAGTCTTCGCCGCCGAAGCGGCCGAGGCTCTGGGTCCAGCCGTCGAGCAGAGTCTCGCGCCATTCGCTGTCCTTCGTCGCCGCGACGATCTCGGGCGGCGTCGCCTCGAAGCGTTGGCACCAATGGGCCAGCGGCACCGCCGCGAGCGTGCGCAGGAGCCAGAAGGCTTTCTGCCCGACGCCGCTCGGCGGCTTTGCAGGGATGCCGTCGCGTTCCCAGCTCGCGTCGATCGTTGACGGAATCTGCACCGCGATCGTGCCGCTGCCGGTGCCCACCGCCGCCTTGAGTTTCCTGAGGAACCCGCCGGACGCCGCGGGCGCGAAGGTCAGCATGGCGTCGGCCCGCGCCAGCATGCGCTGCGCCAGCGCCGAACTGGGGAGCCGGCTGAGATAGGCGGCGGCTTCGGCGCGGACGGCGGCGCTGCGGTCGTCGAGCGCCTGTTCGAGGAAGGGTTCGTCGGCCGGATGGAGCGCGAAATCGAAGATCTGCAACAGCTCGGCGCGCTGCTCCGCCTTTTCCTTCGACCAGACCTCGGCAAGCCAGTCGCGGGCCTGCGTCGGATCGGCGGCGCGCAGCTGCTTCACCACGGCGACGCGCTCGGCGAAACTTCCTTCGTCCCAGATCGCTTCCGCATCGGGCGGCAGCTGGCCGGCCGGCAACGGCGCTCGCGCGGCCCACTGCCAGTCGTCATTGAGCCGCGCCAGCCATCGGCCGCGCTCGCCCACGACGGGCGTGAGCGCCGCGCGCACGCTCGCGTCGGCTTCTTCGAGCGCACTCGGGAGCAGCCGGTGCGGCAGGCGCTGCCCGACGGCGGCGATGCGAGTCGCAGCCTCGATCAGCAGCGCGCGCTTGCCGGCATCGCCGAGCAGGGAGGCGACGACATGCGCCGCGGCGCCGGAGATCTCTCTCGCGGCGTCGGGCGGTGCCGGCGCCGGCTTCGGCGTCGCATCGGCCGGCGGTCGGCGGCCGGCGAGGCGGTAGGCGGCCTCGGCGCCGGCCCGCAGCAGCAGGCTCCGCTCGACGTCGTCGGCCGGCAGGGCTGCCGTGAGGTCGCCCAGCGGCGAATCCGCGGCTGGCGGCGGCATGCCGGCCCGCGCGGTGCCGACGATGGCGATGCGCGTCAGCGCGGCGGTCATGCGGCGCTCCGCTGTTCGGCGGAGGGAACGGCGAGCAGCGGGAGCAGGGCGTGGCCGTCCCACTCGCCCGTGAGATCGAGCGGACTGCCGCCGGAGAGGGCGAGCAGCCGCCAGCCGTCGTTGCCGCGCAGCGGCAGACGCTGGCCGTCGGCATCCTCGACGAACCAGCGGCCCGCGGCGCCGCGCAACGGCAGCAGATGGCGCGCGGCGACGGGGATGCGGTCGAGCCAGGGATTGGCGGCCAGCGCCTCGGCCCACTGGCGCAGAATCGATTCAATCCGGTCGGCGGCCGGGGGCGCGGGGCGCGGTCGATCGCTCGCCCGCCGCTCCTTGACGAGGGCGCGCAGCGGCCAGGCGCTGGGCCAGAACGCGAGGTCGGCATCGATCAGCGAGTCCGGCGGCAGGCGTTCGGCGAAACCGGCGCCGCCGATGGCGAACTGCAGGATCAGCGCCGGCCGCCGCGTCGCGTGGCCGATGAGCCAGGTGCGCTGGATGCGGAGCTTCTCCTCCTGCTCCTCGGTGACGCCGAGCACATGCCAGCGATCGGCGACGACGTCGCCATGATCGATGACCTCGCCGCGCTCGAGCGTGAAGCCGACGACGCCGCGCACGTCGTGCTGCAGGAGGGGCGGGAGCTGGTCGAGGCGGCGGAACGCATGCGTCAGCAGGGCGAGACGGCCGAGCTCGCCGAGCAGGCGCTCTTCCCAACCGCTTCCACCCGGCAGCTCCGCGATCCGGCGCAGCCAGGCGGCCAAGCCGGGCGCCTGCGCGTCGACGAGCCGCGCCGCCTGCTTCTGCCACGGCGCCGGCCCCTGGGTCTCCAGGCCGGCGAGGCCGTTGCGCATGAGGTCGGCGAGCCAGAGGTCGAGCAGCTCGACGCCGTCCTGCACGCGCGCCTGGCGCTTGGCCGCCCGCTTGGCCTGTGCCTCCGGATCGGGCAGCGCCTCGGCGACCTCCTGGCGCTTGTTCTGCTTCTTGGCCGCGGCGCCGGCGCGGCGCAGCAGCCATTCGCTCACCCATTCGGGCGCGTTGGTGTCGCTGAGCTTTGCCGGTTCGGTGGCCGCGAGGACGAGGAGGCCGAGGGTGTGTTTGCAGGGCAGCTTGCGGCTCGGGCAGGTGCATTTCGCCGCCAGGTCGGCGCGATCGACGCGCACTTGGTAGAGGGCGCTCCCCTGGCACTCGCCCCAGATGGCGGCCTCGTTGCTGCCGAGGTTTGACCACGCGCTACCGCTCGCCAGCTTGCGGCCGGCCGCGGCGGCACTCGCGTCAGGCGCCAGCGCCAGCACTTGCTCGAGCGTGAGGTTCATGCGTGGGCGAGATTAGCAGACAAGCGCGAGGAGCCCTCGTCCGAAAGACGGAGGCGAAACTATCGACAGCGATCGTTGCCGAAATATTAACGGCGCCACGGGGCCGCGCCGAGGCGCAGCCCCGCGAACCGGCCCGTGCGCTTGGCACAGCCAGGCGCCCGGCGAGGCGCCTGACCGTGCCAAAAGAATCTCACTTGCCGATCAGCATTCCGAGATCGACCGACTCCGCCATCGCCTTGTACCCGGCCGCGTTCGGGTGCAGGTGATCGCCCTTGTCGTAGGCCGCCAGGATGCGCGCCGGATGCTGCGGATCGCGCACGACGCCGTCGAAGTCGATGACATTGTCGAACGCCCCGCCCTTGCGGATCCAGTCGTTGACGGCCGTCCGCAGCTTCTCCTTGTCCGGCGTGTAGTATCCCTCGAAGGCGGTTCCCTTGAACGCATCCTCGAACGGCGTCAGCGTGACGCCGATGATGCGCATGTCGTGGGCGTGCGCGCGCGTGATGAGCTGCTTGTAGCCGTCGATGATCTGGTCGGCGGTCGGCTCCTTGTCGTTGGGCGCGAGGCCGCAGCCGGGCCAGCCGATATCGTTGATCCCCATCATGAGGGTCACGGTGTCGGCGTGGGGCTGGCTCAGCACGTCGCGATCGAAGCGCGCGAGTGCGTTGACGCCCATGCGGTCGCTCAACACCTTGGCGCCGGAGATCCCCTGGTTGAGGACGGCGATCGGGTGGCTGCTGGCCTTGGCCAGCCGGTCCGCGAGCACGTCCGGCCAGCGATCGTTGCCGTCGACGGTGGATCCGTCGCCGTCGGTGATCGAATCGCCGAACGTCACGACGGCGTGCGCATCCGGCGCAGCATCGACCATGACCTCGCTCAGGAAGAGGCGCGACACGATCGTCGTGTCAGGCTTGAATTCGCCTTCGCCCGTCTTGTCGCCCTTGACGATGAACGCGGTCTGGTGACCGTCCCAGTGCATCGAGCTGGTCGGGGACACCTCCGGCAGGAAAAGGCTGACGGAGATGCGGCTGAGCGGGGGCACATCGAGGTCCACGGGGTCGCTGATCGCCGGCGCGCCCGGCGGCAGCTCGAACGAGGCCTTGCCGCCGAACGTCAGCGGATGATCGCTCCCCGCCACGATCGCCGCTCCCTTGTCCGCGAGTGCCACATGTGCCGCGCCGATGACGAGCGGCCGCGAACCGTATTCGTTCGTGACCACGACGCGGACGCGCTTGCCGCCGATGCTCGCCGGCACCGTCTGGCGTATCGTCTGGTTCCAGAGTGAGCGCGGGATGTTCGGGGGCACCGGAAAGTCCGCATCCCAGACCGGCTGCACGCTCGCGGTCCAGGTCCCGACCCAATTCTCGGCGTTCGCCGCGCCGCTGGCGAAGGCCAGCACCGCGCCGAGCGCGAGGGCTCGGACGCCTCTGGGGGTCTGCCGCAATACGCACTGAATAGCGGTAAAGGATCTCGACATCGCTTGCCCTCCGTGATCTTCGGCCAGCCGCGACGGAACTCGCATCAGGGGCGCCAGGGCCGGCACATGTTCCAGCGAAAGGTTCATGCCTGAACCGGACTAGCAGACGACTGCCCGATCGCCCGGAAAGGCGGGGCGAACCGTCGACGGCGATCGTCGCCGAAATGGCGCCCAAGGGAAAGGGCTGCGTCTGCGGCGACCGCGAAAGACGACAGCGAATGGAAGCTCGGGACGCAATAGCCCCGCTCCCGTTCCGAGGGTCTGGTGAGGGCCTGTACTAGCGGGAAGCCTTTGGCTTGGTCGAGGAGCGAAGGCGGCGATCTCGGCCAGCATGCGGTGCACGCCTCGCCCAGGG
>JBKOWC010000120.1:0-8111 GCA_046724215.1 Pseudomonadota bacterium
GTAGGCCATGAACGTCGCCCCGCCCGTCTCCGCCAGCACCTTCGTGATCGCCGCCGTCAGCGTCGTCTTCCCGTGATCGACGTGCCCGATCGTCCCCACGTTGCAGTGCGGCTTGTTCCGCTCGAATTTCGCCTTCGCCATTGTCGCTTTCTCCGTCTTCTCTCGCAGGTTCCCGGCCGGTGGACTACTCGGCCGCCTGGGCGCGCACTTCTTCGGCCACCGACTGCGGGACCGGTGCGTAGTGATCGAAATGCATCGTGTACTGGGCACGTCCCTGCGTCATGCCGCGCAGCTTGTTGACGTAGCCGAACATCTCCTTCAGCGGCACCATGGAGTTGATCACGCGGGCATTGCCGCGCTGGTCCATGCCGCTGATGCTGCCGCGACGGGCGTTCAGATCGCCGATCACGTCGCCCATGTACTCGTCGGGCGTCACGACCTCGACCCGCATGATCGGTTCCAGCAGCTGCGGGCCGGCCTTGCTCATGCCTTCCTTGAAGCAGGCCCGCGAGGCGATCTCGAAGGTCATCACGTTGGAGTCGACGTCGTGGTAGGCGCCATCGATCAGCGTCGCCTTGAAGTCGATCGTCGGATAGCCGGCATAGACGCCGCTTTCGAGCGCCGACTTGAGGCCCTTCTCGACACCCGGCACGAACTCGCGCGGGACCGAACCGCCGATGACGCCGTTCTCGAACTCGAAGCCGGTGCCGCGCGGCTGCGGTTCGAAGCGGATCTTGACGCGCGCGAACTGGCCGGCGCCGCCCGTCTGCTTCTTGTGGGTATAGTCGTGCTCGACCGTGCGGGTGATCGTCTCGCGGAAGGCGACCTGCGGCTGGCCGACATTCGCCTCGACCTTGAACTCGCGCTTCATGCGGTCGACGATGATTTCCAGGTGGAGCTCGCCCATCCCCTTGATGACGGTCTGGCCGCTCTCCTGATCCGTGCTGACGCGGAAGGAAGGATCTTCCTGGGCCAGGCGGTTGAGCGCCACGCCCATCTTCTCCTGGTCGCCTTTGGTCTTGGGCTCGACGGCGACCTCGATGACGGGGTCGGGAAATTCCATGCGCTCGAGAATGATCGGCTTCGCCGGATCGCACAGCGTGTCGCCGGTGGTCGTGCCCTTGAGGCCGGCCAATGCCACGATGTCGCCGGCGCGTGCTTCCTTGATGTCCTCGCGGTGATTGGCGTGCATGAGCAGCATGCGGCCGACCCGCTCGCGGTCGTCCTTCACCGTATTCAGGATCGAGGTACCAGTCTGCAGCACTCCTGAGTAGACGCGCACGAAGGTCAGCGAGCCGACGAAGGGATCGGTCATGATCTTGAACGCGAGGCCCGCGAAGGGCTCGTCGTCCGAGCACTTGCGCACCTCTTCCTCGTCCTTGCCCGGTTTCGTGCCGGTCACGGCGGCGACGTCGGTCGGCGCCGGGAGGAAATCGACGACGGCGTCCAGCATCGGCTGAACGCCCTTGTTCTTGAAGGCGGCGCCGCACAGCACCGGCACGAACGTGCTGGTGACCGTGCCCTTGCGGATCAGGCGCTTCAGCGTCGCCTCGTCCGGCTCCTTGCCGTCGAGGTAGGCCTCCATGGCCGCGTCGTCCTGCTCGACCGCCATCTCCAGAAGTTTATGCCGGTATTCGTCGGCCTGGGCCTTCAGGTCGGCCGGGATCTCGCCGACGACGAACTCGGCGCCCAGCGCCTCGTCCTTCCAGACCAGGCTCTTCATGGCCACGAGATCGACGATGCCGACGAAGCTGCTCTCGACGCCGATCGGCAGCTGGATGACGGCGGGCTTTGCGCCCAGCCGGTCGACGATCATGTCGACGCAGCGGAAGAAGTTGGCGCCCATCCGGTCCATCTTGTTGACGAAACAGATGCGCGGGACGCCGTATTTGTCGGCCTGCCGCCAGACCGTTTCCGACTGCGGCTCGACGCCGGCGACGCCGTCGAACACCGTCACCGCGCCGTCGAGGACGCGCAAGCTCCGCTCCACCTCGATCGTGAAATCGACGTGGCCGGGCGTGTCGATGATGTTGATCCGGTGATCGCGCCAGAAGCAGGTCGTCGCGGCCGACGTGATGGTGATGCCGCGCTCCTGCTCTTGCTCCATCCAGTCCATCGTCGCGGTGCCCTCATGCACCTCGCCGATCTTGTAGGACTTTCCGGTGTAATAGAGGATCCGCTCCGTCGTCGTCGTCTTGCCCGCATCGATGTGGGCCATGATGCCGATATTGCGATAGTGGTCGAGCGGTGTCGTTCGTGGCATGGCGGTTGCCTTTCGCGCGTCCCGGCGATGCTACCAGCGGTAGTGCGAAAAGGCCTTGTTGGCCTCCGCCATCCGGTGCGTGTCCTCGCGCTTCTTCACCGAGGAGCCGCGGTTGTTCGAGGCGTCGAGCAGTTCGCCGGACAACCGGTCGACCATCGTCGATTCCGAGCGCTCGCGCGCCGTGCCGATGATCCAGCGCAGCGCGAGCGCCTGGGCGCGGTCCGGTCGCACCTCGACCGGCACCTGGTAGGTGGCGCCGCCGACGCGCCGCGAGCGCACTTCCAGTTGCGGCTTCACGTTGCCAAGAGCATCGTGGAAGACCTTGACCGGATCGTTGCCCGACTTCTTCTGGATCTGCTCGAAGGCGCCGTACACGATGCGCTCGGCCACCGACTTCTTGCCCTGGTACATCAGGCAGTTCATGAATTTGCTGACGACGATGTCGCCGAACTTGGGGTCGGGCTGGACCTCGCGCTTCTCGGCAGTGCGACGGCGGGACATGGGTCGGTTCCTTATTTCGGGCGTTTGGCGCCGTACTTGGATCGGCGCTGGCGGCGATCCTTCACGCCCTGCGTGTCGAGCGTACCGCGGATGATGTGATAGCGGACGCCGGGCAGGTCCTTGACGCGGCCGCCGCGAATCATGACGACCGAGTGTTCCTGCAGGTTGTGGCCCTCGCCGGGGATATAGGTGACGACCTCGAAGCCGTTGGTGAGCCGCACCTTGGCCACTTTGCGCAGGGCCGAATTCGGCTTCTTCGGCGTGGTCGTATAGACGCGCGTGCAGACGCCCCGCTTCTGCGGGCTGCCCTGCAGGGCCGGCACCTTGTTTCGGGTCCGTTGCCGCCGGCGTGGATTGGCGACCAGCTGGTTGATCGTCGGCATCTGGGATTACATCCTCAATTCGGCATCTGCGGCCGAAGCAAAACGTCGCAACGAAGCGAATCCGGCTGCTCCGCGCGGCACTCAAGCACAGACCGCCCTAGGGGCGTATGGGTTTCTCGTTTGCACTGGAGGACTGCGTCTGGACCGTTCAGTCCACCACCAGCCCTCAAAAGGCGGGCGCAATGTAGTGACGCGCCAAGACTCCGTCAAGGAAAAGAGTGCAAAAATTCTGCCATTTACGCGGCTTCGTCCCGCCCGTCGGCAGCGGACGGGCGGGACGCCGGTTCGACCTCCGCCGGCCCGATCAGGCGACCTCGGACCGCTTCGTCTCGTCGACGATGGCCGCCGGGGGCCGCGCCGCGGCGATGGCACGGTCGCGGTCGGCGGCCACCGACTTCAGCCGGTTCATGACGGCACCGGTCCCGGCCGGGATCAGCCGGCCGACGATGACGTTCTCCTTGAGCCCGATGAGCTCGTCGACGCGCCCGGAAACCGCCGCTTCCGTGAGGACGCGGGTGGTCTCCTGGAACGACGCTGCCGAGATGAACGACCGGGTCTGCAGACTGGCCTTGGTGATGCCCTGCAGTACCGGAAGGGCCGCGGCGGCCCGCATCCCTTCGCCCAGCGCCTTCGCGTTCGCGGCGTCGAACTCGTCGCGGTCCGCCTGTTCGCCGACCAGGAACGTGGTGTCGCCGGGATCGGCGATCTCCACCTTCTGCAGCATCTGCCTGACGATCACCTCGATGTGCTTGTCGTTGATCTTCACGCCCTGCAGCCGGTAGACCTCCTGGATCTCGTTGATGAGGTAGCTCGCCAGCTCCTCGACGCCGAGGACCTTCAGGATGTCGTGCGGCACCGGGTTGCCGTCCATGAGCAGGTCGCCCTTCTGGACATAGTCGCCCTCCTGAACGGAGATGTGCTTGCCCTTGGGGATCAGGTACTCGACCGGCTCCTGGCTGGCGTCTTCCGGCACCACGACGATGCGGCGCTTGGTCTTGTAGTCCTTGCCGAACTCGACGCGGCCGTCGATGTCGCTGATGATGGCGAAGTCCTTCGGCTTGCGTGCCTCGAACAGCTCCGCCACCCGCGGCAGGCCGCCGGTGATGTCCCTGGTCTTCGACGACTCGCGCGGGATGCGGGCGATGACGTCGCCCGCCTTGACCTGCGCGCCGTTCTCGACCGAAAGGATGGCATCGACGGACATGAAGTAGCGCGCCTCGATGCCGTTCTGCAGGATGATCAGGTTGCCCTTCGTGTCCGAGAGCGTAATGCGCGGCCGCAGGTCGTTGCCGCGCGGCTGCTGCTTCCAGTCGATGACGACGCGGCTGGAGATGCCGGTGGTCTCGTCCACCACTTCGCGCATGGAGAGGCCGTCGACGAGGTCGACGTAGTTCGCGACGCCCTCGCGCTCCGTGATGATCGGCAGCGTATAGGGATCCCACTCGGCGATCTTCTGTCCCTTGCCGACCTTGCTGCCGTCGTCGACCAGCAGCTTGGCGCCGTAGGGCACGCGATGGCGCGCGCGCTCGCGCTTCTGCTCGTCGAGCAGCACGATCTCGCAGTTGCGCCCCATCACGACCGGGACCCCCTGGCCGTTCACCACGACATTGCGGTTCTTGATCGCGACGGTGGCCTCGAACGCCGCCTCCACGCTCGATTGCTCGGCGCCGCGCTGGACGGCGCCGCCGATGTGGAAGGTGCGCATCGTCAACTGCGTGCCGGGCTCGCCGATCGACTGGGCCGCGATGACGCCGATCGCCTCGCCGATGTTCACGGCCGTGCCGCGCGCCAGGTCGCGGCCGTAGCAGCGGCCGCAGATGCCGCCCTTCGTGTCGCAGGTGAGAACGGAGCGGATCAGGACCACGTCGATGCCGGCCCGCTCGACCAGCTCGACCTTCTCTTCATCGATGATCTCCCCGGCCTTGACGAGGGTCTTGCCGCCGAGCGGATCGTTGATGTCGACGGCGGCCGAACGGCCGAGGATGCGCTCTGACAGCGGCGCGATCACCTCGCCGCCTTCCACCACCGCCTTGACCGTCAGGCCGTTGGTCGTGCCGCAGTCCTCCTCGGTGATGATGGCGTCCTGGGCGACGTCGACCAGACGCCGCGTCAGGTAGCCGGAGTTGGCCGTCTTCAGGGCCGTGTCGGCAAGTCCCTTGCGGGCGCCGTGGGTGGAGTTGAAGTACTCCAGCACGGTCAGGCCTTCCTTGAAGTTCGAGATGATCGGCGTCTCGATGATCTCGCCCGACGGCTTCGCCATCAGGCCGCGCATGCCGGCCAGCTGCTTGATCTGCGCCGCCGAGCCGCGGGCGCCCGAGTGCGCCATCATGAACACCGAATTGATGTTGGCGCCGGAGGCGTTCTCCGACATGACCTTCATCATCTCGTCGGCCACCCGTTCGGTGCAGTTCGACCAGACGTCGACGACCTTGTTGTACTTCTCGCCCTGCGTGATGAGGCCGTCGAGATACTGCTGCTCGTACTCCTTCACCTTCTTCTGCGCGTCGGTGACGAGCTTCTCCTTGGCCTTCGGAACGATGAGGTCGTCCTTGCCGAAGGAGATGCCGGCCCGGCAGGCATAGGAGAAGCCCATGCCCATGAGGCGGTCGGCGAAGATCACGGTCTCCTTCTGGCCGCAGTGGCGGTACACCGCGTCGATGACGTTGGTGATCTCCTTCTTCGTCATCAGACGGTTCAAAAGGTCGAACGGCAGGTTCGGATGCCGCGGCAGGATCTCCGACAGCAGCATCCGCCCCGGCGTGGTCGCGATGATCTTCGTGGCCGGCTTGCCGTCCGCGCTGCCGATCTTGCAGCGCGCCTTGACCGGCGAATGCAGTGTCACGACCTTGGCGTCGAGCGCCTGCTGGATCTCGCCCATGTTGGCAAAGGCCATGCCGGCACCGGGCTCGTTCTTGCCTTCCATCGTCATGTAGTAGAGGCCGAGCACGATGTCCTGGCTCGGCACGATGATCGGCTTGCCGTTGGCGGGCGACAGGATGTTGTTGGTCGACATCATCAGGACGCGCGCCTCGAGCTGCGCCTCCATCGACAGCGGCACATGGACGGCCATCTGGTCGCCGTCGAAGTCGGCGTTGAAGGCGGTGCAGACCAGGGGGTGCAGCTGGATCGCCTTGCCCTCGATCAGCACCGGCTCGAAGGCCTGGATGCCCAGCCGGTGCAGCGTCGGCGCGCGGTTGAGCAGCACCGGGTGCTCGCGGATCACCTCTTCGAGGATGTCCCACACCTCCGGGCGTTCCTTCTCGACCATGCGCTTGGCCGCCTTGATGGTCGAGGCCATGCCGTAGAGTTCAAGCTTCGAGTAGATGAACGGCTTGAACAGCTCGAGCGCCATCTTCTTCGGCAACCCGCACTGATGCAGCCGCAGCTCCGGGCCGACCACGATCACGGAGCGGCCGGAATAGTCGACGCGCTTGCCGAGCAGGTTCTGGCGGAAGCGCCCCTGCTTGCCCTTCAGCATGTCCGACAGCGACTTCAGCGGCCGCTTGTTGGCGCCGGTGATGACGCGGCCGCGGCGGCCGTTGTCGAAGAGGGCGTCGACCGCCTCCTGCAGCATGCGCTTCTCGTTGCGCACGATGATGTCGGGCGCGCGCAGCTCGATCAGCCGCTTCAGGCGGTTGTTGCGGTTGATGACGCGGCGGTAGAGGTCGTTGAGGTCCGAGGTGGCAAAGCGGCCGCCGTCGAGCGGCACCAGCGGGCGCAGCTCCGGCGGAATCACCGGGATGACCTCGAGGATCATCCATTCGGGACGGCTGCCCGACTCCATGAAGGCCTCGACCAGCTTCAGGCGCTTCACCAGCTTCTTGCGCTTGGCCTCGGAGTTGGTCTCGCGCAGCTCGACCCGCATGCGGTCGCGCTCCTGGTCGAGATCGAGGTCGGCCAGCATCTTGCGCAGGGCCTCGGCGCCGATCGACGCCGAGAAGGCGTCCTCGCCGAACTCGTCCTGGGCGTTGACGTATTGCTCCTCGCTCATCAGCTGATGCAGCTTGAGCGGCGTCAGGCCCGGCTCGATGACGACATAGTTCTCGAAGTAGAGGACCCGCTCGAGGTCCTTCAGCGTCATGTCGAGCAGCAGGCCGATGCGGCTCGGCAGCGACTTCAGGAACCAGATGTGGGCGACCGGCGAGGCCAGCTCGATGTGGCCCATGCGCTCGCGCCGCACCTTCGACAGCGTGACTTCGACGCCGCACTTCTCGCAGATGATGCCGCGATACTTCATCCGCTTGTACTTGCCGCACAGGCACTCGTAGTCCTTGATCGGCCCGAAGATGCGGGCGCAGAAGAGGCCGTCGCGTTCCGGCTTGAACGTGCGATAGTTGATCGTCTCCGGCTTCTTGATCTCGCCGAACGACCAGGAGCGGATCCGCTCCGGGCTGGCGAGCGCAATGCGGATTTCGTCGAACTTCTGCGTCTCGGTCTGCTGACCGAAGATGTTCATCAATTCATTCATCGGGTTCACCTATTCTGTCGTCCGACAGGGTTCCGCTCAGTAGTTCTTCTGGTCCAGCTCCACGTTGAGGCCGAGCGACCGCAGTTCCTTCACCAGCACGTTGAAGGATTCGGGGATGCCGGCCTGGAAGTTGTCGTCGCCGCGCACGATCGCCTCGTAGGTCTTGGTGCGGCCGGAGACGTCGTCGGACTTGACCGTCAGCATCTCCTGCAGCGTGTACGCCGCGCCGTAGGCCTCGAGCGCCCACACCTCCATCTCGCCGAAGCGCTGGCCGCCGAACTGCGCCTTGCCGCCCAGCGGCTGCTGGGTGACGAGACTGTAGGGGCCGATCGAGCGCGCGTGGATCTTGTCGTCCACGAGGTGGTGCAGCTTCATCATGTAGATGTAGCCCACGGTCACCTTGCGCTCGAACGCTTCGCCGGTGCGGCCGTCGGTCAGGGTCACCTGGCCCGAGCGGTGCAGGCCGGCTTGCTCGAGCATGGCGACGATGTCCTCC
>JBKOWC010000072.1:0-9430 GCA_046724215.1 Pseudomonadota bacterium
CGTCGAAGCGTCAGCACCGTCACCTCGCCGCGGGTGAAGTAGCGCACGGGCAGGCCGGAGGTGCCGGCGCCGGGGCTGGTGTAGCCGAGCATGTCGCCGCGCCGCCAGAGGCCGCGCGCATGGCGCCAGCGGAGGGCGCTGTTGGTGATGATCGGCTGTCCGCCGGGCAGGCAGATCTGGCCGGCATGGGTATGGCCGCAGAGATAGAGCGCGTAGCCGGCCGGCGCTGCGAGATGGGCGACCTCCGGCGAATGGACGAGGGCGATCTTGCAGCCGGGTGGGGCGCCCGTCAGCGCGGCCGCTGCCGCGTCCGTGTAGAAGTAGTGCACGTCGTCGAGGCCGGTCACATGGATCACGGCGTCGCCGCGGCGGACCGTCACGGTCTCGTTGGCGAGCACCCGCAGGCCGAGTTGCTCGAACGGCTCGACCATGGCGACGGTATCGTGGTTGCCGAGCGTCGCGAGGATGCCGTCGCGCGGACTGACCGCGCCCACGATCTTCGCCATCGCCGGCAGGATCTGCCGGAACTCGCCATGGACGCGCCAGCGATAGTCGCCGGTGAGGGCGACGAGGTCGACGGCAAGGTCGCGCACCAGATCGACGATGACGTCGTCGAACTGCGGCAGCCCGTCGAGATGCGGGTCCGTGATGTGCAGGATGCGGTAGCCGTCGAAGGCCGCGGGCAACGCGGCGAGACGGATATCCAGCCGGCGGAGGCGGATCGCGCGGGCGTTGCGCACGCCGCGCTCGAAGAGGCCGAGCGCCCGCAGGCCGACGCCGAAGACGGCGATGCCGCGCTTGAATTCGCCCCAGTGGCGTTGGCGTGGGCCGAACGGCGTGTGTTTTTCGTCATGCGCTTCCATCTCGGCGCGCGCCGCCATCCAGGCCCGGCGCTCCGCCGCAATGCGATTGCCAGGTGCGTCCGTCGCTATCCGCACTGTCCGCGATGGCGCAGCAGGTGGTCGGCCAGGACGACGGCCAGCATCGCCTCGCCGACCGGCACGGCGCGGATGCCGACGCAGGGGTCGTGGCGGCCCTTGGTGGCGACCTCGACATTCTCGCCCTGCTTGGTGATGCCCTTGCGCGGCGTCGGAATCGAGCTGGTCGGTTTCACGGCAAAGCGGACGACGATGTCCTGGCCGGTCGAGATGCCGCCGAGGATGCCGCCGGCGTTGTTGGAGAGAAACGTCACCTTGCCGTTCTCCATGCGCATCTCGTCGGCGTTCTCCTCGCCGGACAGTTGGGCGGCGGCGAAGCCGGCGCCGATCTCGACGCCCTTGACCGCATTGATGCCCATCATCGCCGCCGCGAGATCGGCATCGAGCTTGCCGTAGATCGGGGCGCCCAGTCCCGCCGGGACGCCGCTTGCCGCGACCTCGATCACGGCGCCGGTGGAGGAACCGGCCTTGCGCACGCTGTCGAGATGCGCCTCCCACGTCGCCACGATTGTCGCGTCCGGAGACCAGAAGGGATTCTGCTCCAGCGCGGCCCAGTCCCAGCGGCTGCGGTCGATGGCGTGCGGGCCCATCTGCACGAGGGCGCCGCGGATGGTCACGGGCGCGCCGAGCACGTGCGCCAGCACCTTGCGCGCGATGGCACCGGCGGCGACCCGGCTCGCGGTCTCGCGCGCCGACGAGCGGCCGCCGCCGCGATAGTCGCGAATGCCGTACTTCCTCCAGTAGGTATAGTCGGCGTGGCCGGGCCGGAACTGGTCCTTGATGGCGCTGTAATCCTTGGAGCGCTGGTCCTCGTTCTCGATCAGGAGGCTGATCGGCGTCCCCGTCGTCTGCCCTTCGAACAGGCCCGACAGGATCTTCACCTGATCCGACTCGCGTCGCTGCGTCGTGAAGCGAGACTGGCCGGGCCGGCGGCGGTCGAGCCAGGGCTGGATGTCGGCTTCGCTCAACGGAATGCGCGGCGGCACCCCGTCGACGACGCAGCCGATCGCCGGCCCATGACTCTCACCCCAGGTCGTGAATCGGAAGAGATGACCGAAGCTGTTGAACGACATCTCAGGTCTTGGGGTCGAAACCCTGCAGCAGTTCCGCGACCTCCGCCGCCGATTCGGTGCGCAGCATGCCGACGATGTGGTAGCCGCTGTCGACGTGATGCACCTCGCCGGTCACGCCGGCCGAGAGATCGCTGAGGAAGTAGAGACCGGCGCCGCCGACCTGCTCGGTGGTGACGTTGCGCTTCAGCGGCGAGTTCAGCTCGTTCCATTTGAGGATGTAGCGGAAATCGCCGATGCCGGAGGCCGCAAGCGTCTTGATCGGACCAGCCGAGATGGCGTTGACGCGCACGTTCTGGCCGCCGAGGTCGGCGGCGAGGTAGCGCACGCTTGCCTCGAGGGCCGCCTTGGCGACGCCCATCACATTGTAGTGCGGCATCACCCGCTCGGCGCCGTAGTAGGTGAGGGTGAGCAGGCTGCCGCCGTCGGGCATCAGCTTGGCGGCCCGCCGGCAGACGGCGGTGAACGAATAGCAGGAGATGTCGAGCGTCTGGGCGAAATTCTGCCGGCTGGTGTTGAGATACTTGCCCTTCAGTTCGTCCTTGTCGGAGAAGGCTATGGCGTGGACCATGAAGTCGAGACGGCCCCAGCGCTCGGCGATGGCGGCAAAGACGGCGTCGATGCTGGCGTCGTCGGTCACGTCGCAGGGCAGCACGAAATCCACCCCGATCGACTGGGCGAGCGGCAGGACGCGCTTGCCGAGCGCCTCACCCTGGTAGGTGAATGCCAGGTCGGCCCCCTGGGCCGCCGCGGCACGGGCGATGCCCCAGGCGATCGAGCGGTCATTCGCGACGCCCATGACGAGGCCGCGCTTGCCGGTCATCAGGCCACCTTGCTGACTCATCCGGTACCCATCGATTTTGTGAATTTTCAAGCGCCTGCCGCATCCTACACGAAAGGCTCTGACGGTCAAACCAACGCGGCAAAGGCGCTGACGCGCGGGCCGCCGGATGCTAGGAGAGAGGGAGCGGAAGCCTGCGGCTCGACGCGGCATGCCCGGCCATGGCAAGGAACGATCGGCGCGGCAGGATGAGCGCCCGGACGAATGGAAATGAAACGACAGGCCCGGGCCGCCGCGCGGTCGCTGGCATGGCCACGATCGGCCGGTTCCTGCGCTTTACGGTCCGGCGGTTCCTCCAGGACCGCTGCTTCGACCAGGCGGCGTCGCTGAGCTACACGACGCTGCTGTCCCTCGTGCCGTTCGTTGCCCTGTGCGTCGTCGTCTTGTCGGTGGTGCCGCAGTTCCAGGACCTGCGCGACGACATCGAACGTCTGTTCACGGGCAATCTCCTGCCGGAGGCGAGCAATGCCGCCATCGCGCAGTTCCGCCGCTTCGTCCAGAAGGCGGGCCGATTGACCGGGTTCGGCGTCGTCGGGCTGGCGCTGTCCGCAGCCCTGCTGCTTGCCGCTATCGACATGGCCTTCGACACGATCTGGCGCGTCCACCGCCGGCGTTCGATCCTGGTCCGATTGCTGGCCTACGGCGCGATCCTGGCTCTCGGCCCGATCCTCATCGGCGGGTCGCTGTCGCTGCAGGGCTTCTTCCTCGCGACGGGAAAGCAGCTCGCCGGCGTCGCCTTCACCAGGGGCCTACGCGCGGCCGCGCCGGTGCTGCTGCTCATTGCCGAAGCCGGGGCGCTGATGTTGCTCTACCGCTTCGTGCCGACGCGCCACGTCCTCTGGCGGGACGCTATCGTCGGCTCCCTGGTCGGCGCCGTCCTGCTGGAGGGGGTGAAACGCGGCTTCGCGTTCTACCTGCAGCAGTTCTCGACCTTTCAACTGATCTATGGCGCCCTGGCGGTCATCCCCGTCTTCCTCATCTGGCTCTATCTGTGCTGGGTCGCCGTCTTGTTCGGCGCCGAGATCGTGGCCGCCCGGGCCGAGTGGCGCGAACAGAAGGCGGCCGCCCTCGAAACGTGAACCGCTGGCGCTCGAGGCAAATCAGTCGGGCTTGTCAAGCAGCTCGCTGATTTCCGCCTTCACCGCCGGGGAGGCGCGGTCGATCGCGGCATTCAGGCGCGCGAGGGCGCGACGCAGGGCGTGGACCTGATCCAGCAGCGAGAGGACGACGGGAATCGCTTCCTCGTCGACCATCAGGTCGAGGCGCAATTCATGAATGAGCCGGGCGCGCGCGAGGTCCGCCTCGTCGAAGACGAACGTCTCGCCCTGTTGCGCCGGCAGCACCCAGCGCTGTTCGATCCAGACACGGAGATCCGTGTCGGCGACGCCGATCTCCGCCGCTGCCTGCTGCATCGTCAAGATCATTTCTGGTCGCCGCCGCGCACCGAGTAGGGGTGATGCGGCGACCACTTCTCGATGAATTCGGCCAGCGCCGGGTCGATGGGATCCGGCAGCATGACCTTGAGCCGCACATACTGGTCGCCGCGCTGGGCCGTTGCCCGATCGAGGATTCCCTTGCCCCGGAGCCGCAGCACCGAACCCGTATTGGATCCGCGCGGCACCTTGAGCGAAACGGGGCCGTCGATCGTCGGCACCGTGATGGTCGCGCCCAGCGTCGCCTCCGGCAGGGTGACGGCGATCTCCATATGGACGTCGTTGCCCTTGCGCGAGAACAGCGGATGCGGCGCGACCTTGATTTCGATGTAGGCGTCGCCGGGCTGGCCGCCGCCCGTGCCCGGCATACCCTGGCCCTTGAGACGCAGGGTCTGCCCGTCCTCCGTGCCGGGCGGGATCGTCACGTCGAGCGTCTTGCCGTCGGTCAGCATCAGTCGCTTTTTGGCACCGACGGCGGCCTCGACGAAATCGACCTCGGCAAGGTAGGTGACGTCGGCGCCCCGCAGGTGCATCGTCCGTTCCGGGCGGCGCTGACGGAAAAGGTTGCTGAAGAGGTCGTCGACGAAGGAATCGTCGTCGACGTTGAATCCCTGATACTTCTGGCCTTCGCGGCCGCCGGCGTAGCTGCGATAGAAGGCCCGGTCGGGCCGCTCGGCCCCGCTGGCATCGATCTCGCCGCGATCGAAGCGGGCGCGCTTCTCCGGATCCGACAGCAGGTCGTAGGCGACCGAGACGTCCTTGAACTGCTGCTCGACCCCCTTGTTCCCGGGATTGAGGTCCGGGTGCAGCTTCTTGGCCAGCTTCCGGTACGCCTTCTTGATGTCATCCGGGCTGGCATTCTGCGGCACGCCGAGGATGTCGTAGGGGCTCTGCATGACGCGGCGTCTGGCCTTCTCTTGCATCGATTCGGCCGGCATCGGACCCTGCGGCCGCGTCTGCCGACATCGTAGGAACGATTTACGCCGGTGGATTATTGCACATTGGGAGGCTGCCGGTGCAAATAGGCGACTCGCGTCCCCAAATCAAGGGCAGGCGCCGCGTTGCGGCCAACCGAGGAAAGGGCCAATTGCGCATGGCGGGCGATACCCAGGATCCCTATGCGGTGTTCGACGAATGGTTCAAGGCGGCGTCCGAAAGAGAGCCGCACGAGCCCAACGCCATGGCGCTGGCCACGGTCGACGCGAACGGGACGCCGTCGGTCCGCATGGTCCTGCTCAAAGGTGTCGATCCGCGCGGCTTCGTCTTCTACACGAACTATGAGAGCCGCAAGGGGGCGCAGCTGCTGGCCAACCCCAAGGCTGCGCTCGGCTTCCACTGGAAGTCGCTGAAGCGCCAGGTGCGGATCGAGGGCGCGGTCGAACAGGTGACGCCGGAGGAAGCCGACGCCTACTTCGCGACGCGGCCGCGCACGAGCCAGATCGGTGCCTGGGCCTCGCAGCAGTCGCGCCCCCTCGAGGGGCGCCTCGAACTGGAGAAGCGCGTGGCGCTTTACACCGCCAAGTTCGGCATCGGCAAGGTGCCGCGTCCGCCGCATTGGTCCGGGTTCCGCGTCCTGCCGGCGCGCATCGAGTTCTGGGAGGATCGGCCGTTCCGTTTGCATGACCGCGTGGTCTATCATCGCGAGGGAGATCGCTGGTGGACGGAAAGGCTCTATCCCTGAGAGGCGCCGGATGAGCATGCTTCCCGACCGCGCGGCTGCGGCGCCGGCAGCGGTTTCGCGGACCGAGGCGGGACAGCTGATGCGGTGGGCGACCTATGCCTCGGTCGCGACGGCCCTGCTGCTCATCGCCGCCAAGGTCTTCGCCTATCTCGTGACCGATTCGGTCAGCCTGCTCTCGACGCTGCTCGACTCGCTGCTCGACGCCGCTGCGTCGCTGTTGAACCTGGTGGCGGTGCGGCAGTCGCTGGTGCCGGCCGACCGCGAGCATCGCTTCGGCCACGGCAAGGCCGAGCCGCTGGCCGCGCTCGGCCAGTCCGCGTTCATTGCGGGCTCGGCCGTGTTTCTCATCGTCCAGGCCGCCGGCCGCCTGATCTCGCCGCACGCCCTGGAGCACACCGAGGTGGGCATCGCCGTCATGGCTGTTTCGCTGGTCGTGACGCTGGCGCTGGTCGTCTTCCAGCGCGCCGTGATCCGGCGCACCGGTTCGCTCGCCATCAAGGCAGACTCGCTTCACTATGCGAGCGATCTCGTCGTCAATATCAGCGTCGTCGTCGCTCTCGTCCTCGCCTCCGCCTACGGCTGGCGGCGGGCCGACCCGGTCTTCGGCATCGGCATCGCCGTCTACATCCTCTACACGGCATGGCAGATTACCCACCATGCCCTGGACATGCTCATGGATCGCGAGCTGCCGGACGCGGAGCGAAGGCGGATTCGGGCCATCGCCACGGCCAATCCCGGCGTGCTCGCCGTCCACGACCTGCGAACGCGAGCGGCGGGACGGACGATCTTCGTTCAGCTGCACCTCGAAGTCGACGGCACCCTGACGCTGCTGCAGGCGCATGAGATTGCCGACGCGGTCGAGGCGGAGATCCAGGCGGCCTTCCCGGATGCCGAGATCATCATCCACGAGGATCCGGCCGGCATCGCCGAGCGACGGCAGGTATTTCGCTAAGGACCGCGGACCACTGTTGCGCGCGGTCGCTTGATTTGCGTCAATGTGATTGGGAGGCAAGAGGCGTTCAAGGGAAGCGCGTAGGACCAGCGTCCTGAAAACGCGCCGGCAGAGGAGGCTGACATGGCGATCAAGACGATCCTCGCTTTGGCGGACGGCGGCAACGGCACGCCGGCGACCTTGCAATCCGCCG
The DNA here is from genome assembly GCA_046724215.1 of Pseudomonadota bacterium. GTDB lineage: Bacteria > Pseudomonadota > Alphaproteobacteria > Dongiales > Dongiaceae > JBKOWC01. The sequence goes on from JBKOWC010000072.1 coordinate 7,109, forward strand.
TTGCGGTGGCGCGCCGCTTCGGCGCCGATCTCGACGTCCTGCATGTGCGCGCCGACGTCGAGACCATGGTGCCGGTCATCGGCGAGGGCATGTCGGGCGCCATGGTCGAGCAGATGATGGGGGCGATGGCCCAGACGGTGGACTCGCGGGCGGCCAAGGCGCGTGCCGCCTATCAACAGGTCTGCGCGGCCGCCGACGTCAAGACGATGTGGCGCGAGAGCACCGGGCGCGAGACGGACATCGTGGCCTCGGCGGGCCGGCTCACCGACCTCATCGTCATCGGGCGGCCCAGCGCAGAGACGGAGACGCCGCTGGGGGCGACGCTCGATGCCGCGCTCTTCGATACGGGGCGGCCGGTCCTGGTGGCGCCGTCGGCGAGTCCGCCGGCGATCGGCAGCCGCGTCATCGTCGCCTGGAACGGCAGCGCCCAGGCGGCGCGCGTCGTTGCCGGCGCGCTGGCATTTCTGCGCCAGGCCGAGCAGGTGACGGTCGTCACGGTGGGCGAGATCGGCCGCAGCCCGTCGGCAACCGATCTTCTCGCCTATCTGGGTCGCCACGAGGTCCGCGCCACCCATGAGGCGCTTGCCGCCGATCACGCGCCCGTCGGCGCCACGCTGCTCAAGCACGCGAAGCAGACCGGAGCGGACCTTCTGGTCATGGGCGCCTACGGCCACAGCCGCCTGCGCGAGATGATCCTGGGCGGCGCCACCCGCGACGTGCTCGGTGTGGCGGACGTGCCGTTGCTGATGGCGCACTGAGCCGGCGCCGCTACGACCCGCATCGCGGGCTGGCGCGTCGGCGCGGTTCGGCTACACTCGCGGGCCATGTCCGACGAGCGCAAGACCGTCATCCTCACCGGGGCGAGCCGCGGCATCGGCCATGCCACCGTGCAGCGCTTCAGCGACGAGGGCTGGCGGATCATCACCTGCAGCCGCGAGGACGTGCCGGCCGAATGCAAGCGCGACCCGAACTGGACGCACCACATCGTCGCGGATCTGGCCGACGCCGGCAGCCTCGAGCACTTCATCGTTGAGGCCAATCAGCTCGTGGGCAACGGACCGCTGCATGCGCTGGTGAACAATGCGGCGATCTCGCCGAAGACGACCTTCAAGGAACGGCTCGGCTGCCTCAACGGCGACGTGCAGGCCTGGCGCGACGTGTTCGAGCTGAACTTCTTCGCGCCGCTCGGGCTCGCCCGCGGCTTTGCGCAGCCGCTGCATCGCGGGCGCGGTTCAATCGTCAACATCACCTCGATCGCCGGCCACGCCATCCATCCCTTCGCCGGCTCCGCCTACAGCACGTCGAAGGCGGCGCTCTCGGCGCTCACGCGCGAGCTCGCGGTCGAGTTCGCCGATCTCGGCGTGCGCGTCAATGCGGTGGCGCCAGGCGAGATCGAGACGGCCATGATCGGGCCGGAATACGAGTCGCTGATCCCCCGCATCCCCATGCACCGCATGGGTAAGCCGGAGGAGGTGGCCGCGGCGGTCTATCGCCTCTGCACCGCCGACTTCGGCTATGTGACGGGCACGGAGATTTTCGTCACCGGCGGCCAGCACTTGTTTTGAGAGGTCCGTTCCGCGAAGGCGGGGCTTCCCGTTCGTGATTGGGTCATCCCGTTTTTTGGTTCCCCCGCGAAAGCGGGGGTCCAGGGGAGGCGACGTGCGGGAGCCCTGGGCCCCCGCTTTCGCGGGGGAATCAAGCCGAAACGAAGGGATCGGCAGGAAGCGACCCGTGGTCTTGGTCGCTGGTGCGGGTCACGTTTCCGGCGACTGCGGCAGATCGTCGGTGATCCGCCACCAGGGAATCTTCGACGCGACGCAGATGTGCCGCTCCGCGCCCGACGGCTGGCCCGGATGCGCGCCGCCGTCGAGCGTGCCGATGGTGTAGAATCGGACCTCCGGCAACGAGTCGACGTCGCTGTAGAGGTGAGCGCCGCAGCGCGTGCAGAAGTATCGGCGGCACCCCGGCGAGCTGTCGTAGCGGGTGAGCCGATCGGCCCCCCGCTCGATGACGAACGCCGGCGGCGGGACCAGGGCGAAGCTGGCGAAGGCGGCGCCGTGGATGCGCCGGCAGATCGAACAGTGGCAGTGGCACAGCTCCTGCGCGGGAGCATGGACCGAGTAGCGCACCGCCCCGCAGTGGCAGCCACCGCGGAGAAGGAAGTCCGTCATCGATCGGGGAATGCGGCGTCGCCTACAGGCGATCGCCGAGGGCGCGGAACCAGCGCAGGCGCGCCTGCACCTGCTCGATGTCGTGGTCGAGCCAGTCGACGAGGTGGCCCGCCCGGCCGGCATAGTGGCGGCGCAGATCGGTCAGGCGGGC